>NZ_JBSSEF010000003.1:0-152863 GCF_054061455.1 Thermostichus sp. OS-CIW-20 | reverse complement strand
AAGAAGTATGTCGAGCAGCAGGCAACGCCCAGATTGTGAGACTCAGGGGCATTGAACCCCTTCGTCTCACCGCCTATCCCCCATCCCGCCAAGCTCTGCTGTGGCGGGAGTACCCCGGAGGTTCTGATGGAAATCCGCCCTGCCACCCCTGAGGATGCGCCCGTTCTGTTTGATCTCATTTGTGCTTTGGCCGAGTACGAGAAGCTGAGCCACTTGGTAACGGGATCCGCTGAGCTGCTGCGACAGCATCTGTTTGGCCCCGAGGCCTTCGTTTCGGCGTTGCTGGCGGAGGTAGAAGGGCAGGCGGTGGGCTTTGCTCTTTACTTTCGCAAT
Source organism: Thermostichus sp. OS-CIW-20 (assembly GCF_054061455.1). Taxonomy (NCBI): domain Bacteria; kingdom Bacillati; phylum Cyanobacteriota; class Cyanophyceae; order Thermostichales; family Thermostichaceae; genus Thermostichus; species Thermostichus sp. OS-CIW-20. The sequence goes on along the minus strand of NZ_JBSSEF010000003.1, from coordinate 152,530 downwards.
TTCTCCACCTTCCTCACCCGGCCGGGAATCTACCTGGAAGACCTGTTCGTGTTGCCGGAGTTCCGGGGCAGGGGCATCGGCAGGGCGCTCTTGGCGCGGGTGGCCCAGGAGGCGGTGGCCAAAGGATACGGGCGGCTGGAGTGGATGGTTTTGGATTGGAACCAGCCGGGATTGGAGTTCTACCGGCGCCTGGGCGCCAAGCCACATCCCGAGTGGATCCTGCACCGCGTGGTGGGTGCTGATTTGGAAGCTTTGGCTCGGCTGGCCGAGGATCCCTGGCGAGCTTGAGCAAGTCTTCTGGGATCGCAATTCGGAATGGCCGACGACCAGCCAAAAATCTGAGGGCGTGAAGGGGGGCCGAGACCTCTATGCTTGTATACTTGCGGCTGAGCTGAGCTCAAGGCCAAGCATGAGCCCACCGCAAACCGCTATTCCCCAGGGGGCTGAGATCCTCTGCATTGGCACAGAGTTGCTCTTGGGAGAGATCACCAACACCAACGCCCAATATCTGGCAGCCGAGCTGGCCAAGCTGGGGATCCCCCATTATTACCAAACGGTGGTGGGGGACAACGAAGCCCGCATCCACCACGCCCTGGAGGTGGCCTGCAACCGCTCCCGTTTGATTTTGATCACCGGCGGCCTGGGGCCGACCCCTGATGATCTGACCCACGCGGCGCTGGCCTCTTTCTTCGGGGTGGAGATGGTGGAGCACCCGCAGGTTTGGGAGGAGATCCGGCAGAAGTACGGCCAGCGAGGTATGGAGCCCTCCCCCAGCAACCGCAAGCAGGCCTTTTTGCCTCAGGGGGCAACCGTCCTGCCCAACCCGGTCGGCAGCGCCTGTGGCCTCATCTGGCAGCCGCGGCCCGACCTGCACATCCTCACCTTTCCCGGGGTGCCGCAGGAGATGCAGCAGATGTGGCAGGAGACGGCTGTGCCCTATTTGCGCTCCCTGGGCTGGGGCCAGGAGGTGTTCTACAGCCGCGTGTTGCGCTACTGGGGCATTCCCGAATCGACCTTGGCCGAACGGGTGGGATCCCTGCTGGCGGGGGAAAATCCCACCGTGGCACCCTACGCCAGCCAGGGGGAGGTGCGCCTGCGGGTTACCGGACGCGCCCCCACGCGCGAGGCGGCGGAAGCGTTGATTGCCCCGGTGGTGGAGCAGATTTTACAGGTTTCTGGGGAAGACTACTTCGGCAGCGACGAGGCCACCTTGGCCAGCGTGGTGGGGGAGCTGCTGCTGCAGCGGGGGCAAACGCTGGCGGTGGCGGAATCCTGCACCGGCGGGCTCCTGGGGCAATTGGTGACCGGGATCCCGGGCAGCTCCCGCTATTTTGTCGGCGGGATTGTTGCCTACGACAACCGCATCAAGGAGCAGCTTTTGCGGGTGGATCCAGAGACGCTGCGGCAGCACGGGGCCGTGAGCGAGCCGGTGGCGGCCCAGATGGCCCTGGGGGCCAAGCAAGTCCTCGGCTCCGACTGGGCCCTGAGCATTACCGGCATTGCCGGCCCAGAGGGGGGAACATCCACCAAGCCGGTTGGCCTGGTCTATCTGGGCTTGGCCGACCCGGAGGGGAAAGTGGAAGTCCACGAGTACCGCTTCGGCAGCTTGCGGGGCCGAGAGGGGGTGCGCTGGTGGAGCGCCCAGACGGCGCTGGATTGCCTGCGGCGGCGCTTGCTCCACTACCCCCTTTCGGGGGGATCCACCTCAGCAAGGCCAAATCCTTGAGTAAGCTGGGGGAGCAGGCAGATCTCGGAGCAGGCTGATGACCCCCGATGCCCTTCAGGCCGGCAGGGAGGCGCTGCAGCAGGGCCGTTTCCAAGAAGCCATCCAACTGCTGGAGGCCTACTTGGCGCAGTCTCGCCAGCGGGGCGAAGCAGGCGCATCCGACAGCCAAGCCCTGGAGGCCCAGATGAACCTGGTGCGGGCCTACCATCAGTTGGGCGAGACGGAGAAGGCGCGGGCGCTTTGTCTGGAACTGCTGCAGCACCCGGATCCGCAGGCGCGAGGCTGGGCCCAAAAAATCCTGCCCCGCCTGCCCCAAACGGTGGAAAAACCCGCTGCTTCCCCACCCTCCCCAGAGCCAGCTCCTGAGGCTCAGCCGCTCTCCAGCCGCCAACGGGCCGGTCAATTGGGCCTGAAGATCCCCCTGCCGGAGCGGGCCGGCCCTCTGCGCTGGGCCAAGTGGGGATCCCTGGGGGTGGGCATTCTGTTCCTCTGGTGGCTGAGTTTTGTGCTGGTGGGCGCTCACCTGGATTTCGGACGGCTGAGTTTTCCGCGGCAGCTTTGGTTTTTGCAGGGGTTGCTGCCCTGGCTGCGCAATGGCCTGCGCTGGTTGGTAGCCGGCAGCCTGGCGGTCAACTTTGGCGTCGGCCTTTTGTTTTTTGCCCCCTGGCTGATGGATCACCTGCACCGGCGGCTGCACAAGCTGCGCTGGGCCACCTTGGGGGAAATCGAGCGCCACAGTCCCGAGACTGCCCGTCTGCTGCAGCGCCTCTGCGCCCAAAAACAGCTAAAACTGCCTCGGCTGGGGGTGATCCCGGAAGGGGGGCCGCTGGCTTTTGTCTATGGCACGCTTCCCGACGGCGGCCGCATCGTGGTCACCCAGGCCCTGTTGCAGCAGCTTGCCCCGGATGAGATTGCCGCCGTCTATGCCCAAGCCCTGGGGCGCATCCTCAACGGCGACATCTTGATCCTGACCCTACTGGGATCCCCCGTTCAACTGGTTTACTTGGCCCTGGAGCAGGTGAGCCAACTGGCAAACAAGCGGCGGGATCTGATCGGGCATGTGGCTCCGCTGCTCTACCTGATCTACACGGTGCTCTCCTATCCCCTGTTTTTCCTCTGTCGCCTCGGCACCTACCACGCCGACCATTTTGCAGTGGAAGCGACGGGCAATCCCAACGGTCTGATGGCCGCTCTGCTCAAAGCGGCTGCCGGCCTGCAGGAGGCCGACAAAAACGACCGCCGCCCCTCTTCGCTGCTGCACTGCACCCGCCTCTTCAGCTTCTTGGACTTCAAAACCACCGCCGTCGCCAGTGCCGCCAGCTGCCTGCGGGATCCCGCCCAAGCCGGCCAAGTCTTTCTCTGGGATCAGCTCAACCCCTGGGCCCGCTGGATGCAGGTCAACTCCAGCCATCCGTTGCTGGGGCACCGCTTCCAGGTCTTGGCGGGGTATGCCCAACGGCTGCGCCTGCTGCCAGAGTTGAGCCTGGGATCCGGACCCAAGTTGGATGGGGCCCGTCTGCAAAGCCGCTTCTGGCTGGATCTGGCTATCTATGCTGCCGAAGTGAGCGGGATGGTAATTGGCTGGCTCCTGGGGCTGATCCTCTATCTGGCGCTGCCAGATCGCCTCGATCCCAAGGTGATTGCGGCAACAGCGGTGGTGGGCTATGGCCTGGGCCTGGGATCCAAGGCGGTCTTGATGTACCGCGGATCCCTGTCGCCCCAGCCGACCGATGTGCTGCACTTGCTGGCCGATCCCGAGGCGGATCCCTGCCGCAGCCAGCCGGTGGAGTTGGAGGGGGAATTGGTGGGGCTGGGACAGGCTGGCTACCAACTGGGGGCAGAGCTGAAGCTGCAAGATGCCACTGGGCTGATGCCGCTGCGCTTCACCTCTCCCCTGGGGCCGGTGGGCAATGTCTTTTCCGGCCTGAAGCGGCTCCGCGCCCTCATGGGTCAGCGCGTCAAGGTGGTGGGCTGGTTCCGCCGCGGCAACACCGCCTGGGTGGATCTGGCCTACGTCCAGGCGGGATCCCAGCAGCTCCACAGCCGTCCCCGCCTGTGGCTGGCGTTGTTCGGCCTGGGAGTCGTCTTGTTCGGCGTCTGGGGGGCCTTCTCTTTTCCCAACCTGCGCTTCTACCTGCGACGGTAGGAGCCGACCGCTAGCGGCGAGAGGCCGTCAACTGCGCCTTGCGCAGCCGCACCGACTTCGGTGTAACCTCCACCAGCTCGTCCTCGCCGATGTACTCCAGCGCCCGCTCCAGGTTCATCTCCACCGGCGCCTGCAAATGCACCAGCTCCTCCCCGCCGGCAGCGCGGTGGTTGGTCAGTTGCTTGGTTTTACAGACGTTCAACTCCAAGTCCTGCGGCCGGTTGTGCTCGCCCACGATCATGCCCTTGTAAACGCGGGTACCTGGCGTAATAAAGAACACCCCTCGGTCTTCCGCATTTTTCAGGGCATAGGTGGTGGCCACCCCCTCTTCAAAGGCGATCAGCACGCCGTTGCGGCGGGTCTCGATCCCCGGCGTCAGGGGACGGTACTCCAAAAAGCTGTGGCTCATGATCCCCTCGCCGCGGGTAATGCGGATGAACTCGCTGCGGAAGCCGATCAGCCCTCGGGCCGGGATGACAAACTCCAACTGGGCCCGTCCGTCCGCGCCTACCATCATGTTCTGCATCTCTCCCCGCCGCTGCCCCAGCCGTTCAATGCAGGCGCCCACCGTGGATTCCGGCACATCCAGCACCAAGCACTCGTAGGGCTCGTAGGGCTGGCCATTTACCTCGCGGAAGATCACCTTCGGCTGCCCCACCTGAAACTCGTAGCCCTCCCGCCGCATGGTCTCCAGCAAAATGCCCAGGTGCAGCTCGCCCCGCCCGGAGACCAAAAAGCAATCGGGGGAGTCGGTTTCTTCCACCCGCAGCGCCACGTTGGTTTCTAGCTCCCGCAGCAGGCGCTCCCGCAATTGCCGCGAAGTAACAAAGGTGCCCTCCTGGCCGGCAAAGGGAGAGTCGTTGACGCAGATCATCACCTGCAACGTCGGCTCGTCCACCTTAATGAGCGGCAGGGCCTGCGGGTTTTCGGGAGAGGTGAGGGTGTAGCCGATGTTGGCCTCGGCAAACCCCGCCACGGCGACGATATGGCCGGCAGTAGCCTCGGTCAGCTCAACACGCTGCAAGCCCTGGAAGCCAAACAGCTTGGTTACCTTGCCCTTGGCAATCGACCCATCTTCTTTGACCACCGCCAACTGATCCCCAAGGCGGATGGTGCCGTTGTGGATCTTGCCGATCACGATCCGGCCCAAGTACTCCGAGTACTCCAGCGTGGTGACCTGTAGTTGCAGCGGCTTGGCCGGATCCCCAATCGGCGGTGGGACATGCTTGAGGATGGCTTCAAAGAGGGGCTTCATGTCCAAGGGGCCGCTGTACCTCCCTTCCAAAAAGGCTTTCAGGTCGGCTTCTTCCAGGGCAAAGCCCTGCAACCCCGAGGCAAAGAGGTAAGGGAAATCGCACTGGTCTTCGTCTGCCCCCAGCTCCAAAAACAGATCCAGAACCTTGTCGACAACTTTGTAGGGCTCGGCGCAAGGGCGGTCGATTTTGTTGACCACTACGAGCGGGCGCAGGCCTTTTTCCAACGCCTTGCGCAGCACAAAGCGGGTTTGCGGCATCGGGCCTTCGTTGGCGTCCACAACCAACAGACAGCCCTCCACCATGCCCAGCACCCGCTCCACCTCCCCGCCGAAGTCGGCGTGGCCGGGGGTATCGACAATGTTGATCAGGGTTTCGCCGTAGCGGACGGCTGTATTTTTGGCCAGGATGGTGATGCCCCGCTCCCGCTCCAGCGTGTTGCAGTCCAGCACGCAGGCGGGAATGTCCTCTCCCTCGCGGAAGGTGCCCGCCTGGCGCAACAGGGCGTCCACAAGTGTGGTTTTGCCGTGGTCGACGTGGGCGATGATGGCGACGTTGCGGATGGGGAGTGACATAAATAATCAACCCATAAAGTATTGCCCTACAGGCGAGTTTGCCCTAGGGCTGTCTCTATAACTGTAGCGCAAAGAAGCGTTACATTAAGAGATAACAAAGAAACAAGCCGAACTCCCTGGTCGATGCCGACAGGGGCTGCTCAGGGGGTTCTGTCAACTGCGCCGGCAACCAGCCTGGCTCGCCTACATATCGGCGCCGCGCAGGTAAAGCAGCAGAATGACCGCTGGCCCTGCCAGGACGATCAAGGCCAACAGCAGCAACTGCACAAACACTTCGTACTGTCCGAACATGCCCCCAACTCCCAGCGCTTACGTTTTGTATCCTAAGGGCAGCTCTCCCCCTGAGATGAGAGAGCTGTTACAATTCTTCAACACCTGACCCCACTTCACCCCCTGGGGATCCCTAGCGCTCCTGCTGCGCCTGAAACGGCATTGGATCGAGGTTAAACAGCTCCTGCAGAATTTGCATAGCCCTGCGCCGCGCCTCGATGTCCCGCTGGGCCCGCAGTTGCACCATGGGATCATGCAGGATCTTGTTGACAATGCCGCGGGTGAGCGCCTCGATGACCTCCAGGTGCTTTTCGGCGAAGTCCTTGCCCAGGCGGGAGAGGGCTTTTTCCATCTCCTGCTCGCGGATGGACTCCACCTTGTGGCGCAGGCTGGAAATGGTGGGCACCGTCTCCAAGGAGCGCCACCACTCCATAAACTGTTCTACTTCTTCTTCCACCAAGGCTTCGGCGGCCAGGGCCAGCTTTTGCCGTTGGGCGCGGTTTTCTTCCACGATACGGGAGAGGTGATCCACGTTGAACACCTGTACCCCTCTTAGCTTTTCCACGCCGGGATCGATGTTGCGGGGCACCGAGATGTCCACCAACAGCAGCGGCTGATCCGGCTGCAGCACCCCCGCCAGTTGCTCGTAGGTGAGGATGGGCTGGGTGGCGCCGGTGCTGGTGAAGACCAGGTTGGACTCCGCTATGCTACTCAGCAGCGACTCCCAAGGCAATACTTGAATTGGCTGCTCAAATTGCTTGGCCAGCGCTTCTGCCCGCTCCAAGGAGCGGTTGACCACGGTGATATCCACCGCCCCTTTGGCCAAGAGGTGCTGCACCAACAGGCGAGCCATTTTCCCCGCCCCCACCACGGTCACCTTGCCCTGAGAAAGGGATCCCTGCTCCTGCAAGGCCAACTCCACCGCTGCCGAGCTGATGGACATGGCGCCAGTGCCGATCCCCGTCTCGGTGCGGATGCGCTTGCCGGCGGTGATGGCCGCCTTGAAGAGGCGGTTGAGGATGCGATCCATGCCGTTGCAGGCCTGGCCCAGTTGCTGCGCTTTCTTCACTTGCGACAGGATCTGCCCTTCCCCTAATACCAAGCTGTCCAGCCCGGCGGCCACCCGCATCAGGTGCGTCACCGCATCCTGGTAGAGCAGCGTAAACAGGTGCGGGCGCAGTTGGGGCAGCGGGATCCCTTTCGCCTCGGCCAAGAACTGCATCGTCTGTCGGACACCACTTTCCATTTCTGGAGTGACGATGTAGACCTCCAGCCGGTTACAGGTGCTGAGGATCGCCGCTTCCTCAATGTGGGGGTGGGCACGGAGCTGCTGGATCCGCTCCCCCACCTCGGCCTCGGGAATGCTGAGGCGCTCCCGGATCTCCACAGGAGCTGTGCGATGGCTAAGACCGACAACCGCGATAAACATGCCTCTCCGTCGTCTGTACAGCAACAGTTATTAAAAACAGAAACTATGAACAAAAGCAAACTCACCTAGCTAGGACAAGGAAGGCAAGACCGATGTCAAGGGATTGCCTTGTCTCGGCTGCAGCAAGCTTAGGTAACTTTTCTCAGCCTACCTAAACCCTAAGAACAGTATCGAGCCGGTTTTGCAGGATTTTGCTGAAGAGTTATTACGTTTTTTCGGGCGACTGACTGATAGATTTCTTAACTTCCCAAAGGACAAGAGCGACCTTCGCCAGAGGAAAGCCGCCCTTGCCGAGGGAGATGTCGGGCCGGGGATCCGTCAGCGCAGTTGCAGGCTGCGGGGCTGTTGGCCGTCTTTCATATGGATGGTATCCACAAAGCGCACCGTGCGCGACTGGCTGGAGATCACCAAGGTCTCGGTGCGTGCCCCGCCGCCGAAGAAACGCACCCCGCGCATCAGGTCGCCATCAGTAATCCCGGTGGCCGCAAAGAGGACTTCCTTGCCGCTGGCTAGCTCTTCGCATTCCCACACCTTGTCGGGATCCTCGATGCCCTGTTCTTTCAGTTGCCGTCGTGTCTCTTCCACCGGCGGCAGGTAGGTGCCCGCCTGCACCACCTCGGGGTCGTAGATCAGCCGACCTTGGAAGTGGGCGCCGAGGCAGCGCAGCGCCGCCGCCGAGATCACCCCCTCTGGGGCTGCCCCGATCCCCATCAGGGCGTGGATGCCGGTGCCGTTGAAGCCTGCCGAGAGGGCCGCCGAGATGTCGCCGTCGGTAATCAGCTTTACCCGCGCCCCCGCCTCCCGGATTTGGCGAATGAGATCGACGTGGCGCTTGCGGTCCATGACCACCACCGTCAGATCGGAGACCTCCCGATCCAGGCTTTCGGCGATAATCTGAAGATTCTTTTCCGGCGGATAGTCGAGATGTACCTTGCCCTTGGCCTGGGGCGGAGCCGCCAGCTTCTGCATGTAGATGTCCGGCGCGTGCAGAAGGCCGCCTTTTTCGGAGATGGCCAGCACCGCCATGGAGCCGTTTTGGCCCTTGGCCACCAGGTTGGTGCCTTCGCAGGGATCCACGGCAATATCGATTTCCACCAGCTCTTCCACGCGGCAGAACTGCTCGGCGTCCGGGCGCGTACAGATGCCCACCTCTTCCCCGATGTAGAGCATGGGGGCCTCATCGCGGGTTCCCTCCCCAATGACGATGCGGCCGCGCATGGGGATCTGGTTCAGTTTCTCCCGCATGGCCTCGACGGCCACCTGATCGGCGGTCTTGTTGTCGCCTTTGCCCATCCAACGGGCGGCGGCGATGGCAGCCTGCTCCACCACTTCGATGATCTCTAGCCCCAACTTGTTGTCCACGGCGTGCCCCCTTGGTATGTCGGAACGATGAAGGCCAATTAAGGATATCTTCAGACTCTTCCCCTCAGTTTACCAGGCGGGCTTCTTCTCGGGATCCCCTTGCCTCAGCTTTCATAAGCTGAGAAAACAAATCGGCCAAAGTCAAGCAGAAAGAGCGATCCCCGTCTTGCTCGTTGGCTATTGTCGGCTGGGGATCAAGAGTGATAGCCTGGCTTAAAGCCAATAAGTTTTTCTTAAGGCGATTAAAAAAAACGCAATGGAAAGATACGTTTTCGTCAACTGTTCTCAGCAGGTTCAGGTCATCCGAACAATTCCCGGCCACTGGGAGCGCACCCTCTTCCCCGGCCAGTATGCCATTTTCGAGGCAGAGCCGGACGACTACCTGGAGGTTTATAGCTGCTGCTGTTCTACCACCATTTTGGAAGAGCGCCACCCCTGCCGCCGTTTGTTGGACTCCTCACTGCCTGAGGCTGACCCCCACCTGGACAGGCTGGCAGATGCAGTGAACGGATGAATCAGCTTGGGGATCCCGGCTCCTGAGGCCGAGCCTCGGTTTCCTCGCAGGGCAGCTCGGCAGAGGGGGCATCGGGAGGACGGGTGAGGCAACTGCCTCGCGCGGCGTCGCGAAAGGTATCGATGCGCTCCACGCAATTGTGATAGCCACAGTAGGGGCAATAGAGGCGATCCCCTCTCCACCACCGCCGGCAGCGGTCACAACAGAAGTGGTAGAGAAACTCCAGCGCCACCCTCATGGCAACCGACTCCCTGACCTGGCAGAGCCGAAAAACGGAAAGAAATGGGGATCCCCTGGATCGCGGCGCTCCAGCTTAGCCAGCCAGTAAGACAAAGTCATTATGAGTATGGTATGTTAGGTTTAGTTTACATTTGTACTTTACCGTAAGGAGCGTCGACTGATGTCTCAGGAAGGATGTCTGCGGGTGGGGCAGCCCGCTCCCGATTTTTCGGCCACTGCCGTTTACGACATGGAATTTAAGACGGTGAGGCTCTCCGACTACCGGGGCAAGAAGTACGTGGTGCTGTTCTTCTACCCCTTGGACTTCACCTTCGTCTGCCCGACGGAGATCACGGCTTTCAGCGATCGCTACGACGAGTTTGCCAAGCTGGACACGGAGATCCTCGGCGTCTCGGTGGATAGCGAGTACTCTCACCTGGCCTGGATTCAGACCGACCGCAAAGCCGGAGGGGTGGGCGAGCTGAGGTATCCGCTGGTCTCCGACCTGAAAAAGGAGATCAGCGCCGCCTACAATGTCCTGGATCCGGCGGCAGGGGTGGCTTTGCGCGGCCTGTTCATCATCGACAAGGAAGGGATCATCCAGCACGCCACCATCAACAACCTGGCCTTTGGCCGCAGCGTGGATGAAACCCTGCGCACCCTGCAGGCCATCCAGTACGTGCAAGCTCACCCCGATGAAGTTTGCCCGGCCAACTGGCAGCCCGGCCAGAGAACCCTGAACCCCGACCCGGTGAAATCCAAGGAGTTCTTCGCGGCGGTTGCCAAGTAGGCTTGTCCAGGCCCTGTCAGGGATCCCGGGTTTTGACACTCCCCCGCCTGAAGGCGGGGGATTCTCACGTAGTCCATAAACGGACTCGTAAAGGCGCTGTCAAGACACCTCTAGACAGTTCCGTGTAGGTATGCTTTGCTGGAGCTTTTTTTTTAGCAAAAGGCAGCCCGACAAAGGATCCGACTCTTCTCAACATGACCTTCCGCCTCCCCTCTCCCTCGGGGAGAGGGGCCGGGGGTGAGGGCTAACAGCGCCGAACCCTTTCAAACCGGTTGCCAGTGGAGACGAACAAATGTGGAGACGAACAAATAAAGATCCCCTGGGCTGGCCAGGGGATCCGACAAGACAGAAAGACAAAGGTCGCCGGAATTAGTCCCAGGGTTTCCCGTTGGTGAATTTGTAGGTAACCGGCTCTTTGTTCTTGCCGATGTTGTGATCCACCTTGCCGACGGGCTGGCGCCCCTCGTTGACCTTCTCGGGAAAGACACCATCCTTGGGATGCACCAGTTCCGGCTGTCCACCCGCCGGGATGCGGAAGATCTGGTAGTCCTTGATCTTGAACTCGGAGATCAACTGAGCGCCGAGCGCCAGGCACTGCTCTTTGCGGGCGAAGGTGAGGTAGTTTTTGCCCTCCACCATCTCGGCGGCGCCGCCGGTGGGCATTTCAAACACTTGCCCCGGCTTGCCTGTCCAGGTGATCACATATTTTTCTTCGGTTTCGGCTGCGCTCAACAGCCCTCCGGTGGATCCCCCGAATAGGGGCAACTTTGCCCCCTGACGGGGATCGCCTTCCATCACAGCCATAGCCTACCTTCTCGTCGTCGTTTGCGTTGTTGGGCCGCGCTTGGGGTTGAGGCGCGGAGCACTTTGAATGTACCATCGGCCCGATTTTTGACCCCAGATCTGCCGGCGAACTGTAATTTTTCGTAGCAGATCCAGCTCTGGCGCGGGCGGATCCCGGCTTACTCTCTGAGCCACCATAGAAGCAGGCGGCAGAGCCCCACGTTTGCAACAGGAACGACGCCCATGGCCCAGTGGTCCCTCCATCCCAGTTCCCAGTCCAACGCCAGGGTTGTCCTCATTCCCACTGCCTTTGGCCCAGATACGCAGGCGCCGCTGGCCATCCTCAACGCCGGTGCTGAGCTGTGTGCTTTTGAGCCGCGGTTGGGGATCAATGTGGATGAGATAGCAGTGGCGCAGTTGCCGGGGCTGGTGGATGAGCCGCCCTATGGCATGTGTGAGGCGGCGGTTATTCAGGCTTGGCGACGACAACAGTGGCCGGTGCTGTTGCCTTCGGTCTTGGCGGCCAGTTGGGGAGCCATTCGTGCCCTTTGGAAGCACTACCTCGCCCTGAGTGTGGTGCATTGCAGCGCCCATGCCAACCTGATGCCGCCCGAGGAGATGACCCAGCCGGAGCAAGATATGGGCTATGGCAACGCTGCCTGGGTGGAGTTGCTCTACCAGCATAGGCTGCCGGTGGTGCATGTGGGGCTGCGCAGCGGCAGTGCCCGCGCCTACGCCTGGCTGAAAAACCACGCCAGCCCGATCTTTTGGGCCCAGGATGGCTGGGATCCGCAGCAGGTGGTGGAGGCTTTGCCGGAGCAGCCGGTGTTCTTGGTGGTGGACTGCAGTGTGCTGGATCCCTCTTTGGCGCCGGCGGTGCACCACCCGGAGCCGGGGGGGCTGAGTTGGTTTCAACTGTTAACAACCTGTGAGGCCATCTTCGCCGCCCGCCCTGTGATCGGCCTTTCCTTGGGAGGAGTGGCGGTGGGAGCGGCGACGCGGCCAACCGCCCGCATGGTGGCCCGCCTGCTCAATTGGCTGCTGGCCTGCTACGGCCTCTACTCCCTGAAGCTGGCCCCCAACCCCGCTACGCTCGAACGGCCCGAAAATAGATCGCGAACCTCTTGAGCCCGGCTTATGAAGGCTTTCTACCGGCAGGTGCTTTTTCCGAGGTTGCTGGATTGGGCTCTGGCCAGCGAGCGTCTGGAGAGCTATCGGCGGCAGCTTCTGGCCCAGGTGCGGGGAGCGGTCTTGGAGATCGGCTTTGGCACCGGCCTCAACCTGGCCTGCTACCCAGAGCACATTCAAAAAATTACAGTGGCAGATCCCAACCCCGGCATGGGATCCCTGGCCCGCCGCCGCATCGCGGCTTCCTCCATCGCCGTCGATTGGCTGGTGGCGGACGCCCAAGAGCTGCCTTTTTCGAACCAGAGTTTTGACAGCGTGGTCAGCACCTGGACCCTGTGTAGCATCCCCGATTTGGCCAAGGCTTTGGGGGAAATCCGGCGGGTGCTGCGGGTGGGGGGCAAGCTGTTTTTTCTCGAGCACGGCCTCAGCCCGGATCCCCAGGTGCAAAGCTGGCAAAGGCGTCTCAACCCTATCCAGAGGGCGATCGGAGATGGCTGCAACCTAGACCGAGATATGGCTGGCCCTGGCAACCGTTAGCCTGCCCTCAACTAGCTCTTTGATTGGCGTTCTCCCCCCTTTCATCCCCCGTATACGGGGGGAAAGGGGAAGAGCGGGATCTGCGCCGCCAAGGTTTCGGTCAAGACTCCGCTAGACTAAAACCTGTACCTGGCAATTCCCACCTTCTATGGGCGATCCTCTCACCCCTCAAGTTAGCGAGCGCATCTGCAAACACATGAACGAAGACCACGCCGATGCCGTGGCCCTCTACGCCAGGGTCTTCGGCCAGGTGGAAGGAGTGGTCCAGGCCCGTATGGAGGCCATCGACGCGGAAGGAATGGACTTACAGGTGGAGGTGGATGGGGCTGTGCGGAAGCTGCGCATCCCCTTTGATCACCCTCTCAAAGATTCTGAAGATGCCCACCACACCCTGATTGCCATGCTCAAACAAGCCCGTGCCCAGCTCAGGCAGGCCGCCGGTTAGCCACAAGTTAACGGGTTTGGATCCCGCCCAGGCTAGCAGGAAAGCAGGCAGCTAGCTGGCCTGCTGCAGGAGCAAATCCAGCTTGCCCTGGGCCTCAAGGGCGTAGAGGTCGTCGCAGCCGCCGATGTGCTGGTTGTTGATAAAAATCTGGGGCACGGAGCGGCGCCCGTTGGCCCGCTTGGCCATCTCCGCCCGCGCCGCCTCATCCCCATCGATGGCGTATTCGATGTACTTCACCCCTTTGCGATCCAACAGTTGCTTGGCGCGGATGCAGAAGGGACAAAAACGCCACGTGTAGATCTCAACGGCCATAGGGAGATAACCAACACTTTCACACACTTTTACATAGCTTAACATTTCTCCGAGGCCGGGATCCCTTAGTTGGCCTCCTTCCAGTTGTGGCCAATTTGAATGTCCACCACCAGCGGTATGGAAAGGGGCACTGCCTCTTCCATTTCTCTTTGAATGAGGGGCCGTAAGTCCTGCCATTCGGAGGGCTCTACTTCAAACACCAGCTCGTCGTGAACTTGCAAAAGCAAACGCGAGCGAAAATGCTGCAGCTTTTCCTGCAAGCGCACCATGGCCACTTTGATGATGTCTGAGGCGGATCCCTGGATGGGGGCGTTCACGGCAGCCCGCAGCTCGGCCTGTTTGCGATGGCCGGATAGCTGAGACAAATTGGGAAAATAGCGACGGCGGCCTAAAAGGGTTTCCACATAGCCGTGCTTTTCCACAAAGGCTTCGGTGGCGCGGAGATAGGCAAAAACGCCGGCGTAGCGCTCGTTAAATCGCCGCAAAAATTCCTTCGCCTCCGCTAGAGAGACGCCGGCAGTTCGGGCAAAACGCTGCGCCCCCATGCCGTAGATCACCCCATAGTTAATCGTCTTGGCCAGGCGGCGTTCTTCGCTGGTTACTTCTTGTTTTTCAAAGAGCAAGCGAGCGGTAAGGGTATGCACATCTTCCCCAGAGTGAAAGCACTCGATGAGGGTTGGCTCTTGGCTGAGGTGGGCCAGGATGCGCAGCTCAATTTGCGAGTAGTCAGCTGAGGCCAACAACCACCCCTCCTGGGGAATGAAGGCCTGGCGAATGCGGCGGCTGAACTCGCTGCGGATGGGGATATTTTGCAGGTTGGGGCTGGAGGAGCTGAGTCGGCCAGTAGCGGTAACAGTCTGGTTGAAGTTGGTGTGCACCCTGCCTGTGTCGCGTCTTACCAGAGCTGGCAGCGCGTCCACATAGGTGGATTTGAGCTTGGCCAGAGTGCGGTACTGGAGAATCGTTTCAACAACTGGGTGATCTCCTTCCAGCTTCTCCAAAACCGAAGCATCGGTGGAGTAGCCGGTGGCTGTCTTGCGAGTTTTTCGGATATCTAGCTTTAGCTTTTCAAAAAGCAGGGATCCCAGTTGCTTGGGAGAGTTGAGGTTAAAAACCTCGCCTGCTTGGGCGTAGGCTTTCTGCTCCAGAGTCTGCAGCTCTTTCTCCAGTTCCTGGGAAAACTGCCGAAGAAACTCAGTGTCGATGCGGATGCCGACCCACTCCATTTCTTCCAAAACATGGGCCAAAGGCAACTCCACTTGGACAAAAAGATTCCAGAGGCGTGGGTCAGTCTGTTGCAGCTTTTCGGTGAGGATGGGCACCAAACGATAGGCGCAGTAGGCATCGGTGCCGCAGTATTCTGCCACTTTGGCAATGGGCAGATCGGCGAGGGACTCTGCTTTGCCCAGCAACTTTTCGTAGCTGGTGGTGGGCAAATTTAAATAGCTAGCTGCCAAGTCGGCCAAGTTGTGGCTGGCCTCTGGATTGAGAACGTAGCTGGCCAGCATGGGATCAAATTGGATCCCTTGCAGGCGGATGCTATGGGCGCGAAAAATGCTGAGATCATACTTGCAGTTTTGCAGGCTTTTGGGCCGATTGGGATCCTCCCAAATGGGCTGTAGGCTCTGTTTGACCAGGTCCCAGTCCAAGTTGGATCCCTGGCGATGGCCAAGGGGCAAATAGGCAACATCCCGTTCTGACCAGCAGCAGCCAATCCCCACCAGTTGGGCGTCGCGGGGATCCAGACTCGTGGTTTCTGTGTCCCAGGCTACGATCCCGGAACAGGCCAACAGCTCCTGCCGCAACAGCTCCAATTTCTCCGCTGTATCCACGATGCACACTGCTGGCAAAGAGGGAGCGGGAGCAGCGGGAAAATCAAACCAAAGAGACTCGTCGTAGGTAGAGCCATCCTTTGAAGTTGTCCTTGCTTGAGAGGCTTGGGCTGGGATCCCGCCCAAAGTGGCCTGCAGTTGGCGCACTTGAGCAATGAAACTGCGAAACTCCAATTTCTGCAGCAGCGGCAGCACTTCCTCTGGGTCAAACCCAGTTAACCTCATGCTCTCCCAGTCAGGCGAAAGGGGGACATCGCAGTGAATTCGAGCCAGAAATTGGGAGTGCTGGGCTGCTGGGATCCCTTCCTTGAGGTACTGCTGGACTTTGCCAGGGATCTCCTCCAGATGGTTGAAAATCTCCTCCAAGCTGCCGTAGCGCTGCAAGAGCTCTGCCGCTCGCTTGGGGCCGATCCCCTTGACGCCGGGAATGTTGTCGGAGGGGTCACCACAGAGGGCTTTGTAGTCGACCACCTGCCAAGGCCAGATGCCCAATTTCTCTTTGACCTCTTGGGGGCCAAATCCGCTGACGCGATCTTTGCTGTTGAGGTGCAGAACCCGAATTCTTCCCTCGGGGTCAATCAACTGAAAGAGATCCTGGTCGCCGCTTAAGATCTGCACCCGATACTCTTGGGGGGCAAGCCTGCAGAGCGTACCCAGAACGTCGTCAGCCTCAAAGCCGGGCACTGCCAAAATTGGAATGCGCAGTGCCGCCAACACCTGCCTGAGGTTTTCCACATCCTCAATAAACTCCGGCGGCGTTTCCGGACGGCCTGCTTTGTAGGTTTCATCGGCCTCGTGGCGAAAGGTGGGCTGCCGGGTATCAAAGGCAACAGCTATGTGGGTGGGGGGGTATTTCTCCAAGACCTCCAGTAGCGATTTCAAAAAGCCAAAGCTGACACTGGTCGGGATCCCGGTGGAGGTGCGCAAGCCTCCCTCGCGGCTATGGGCAAAGGCGTAAAAAGAGCGGTAGGCCAGGGAGTGGCCATCGACCAAAAGGAGCGTCTGAGGGTGGGAAGCCATCGGCCAAGACCAACAACTGAGTCCAGCCTATCGTTTGCTGCCCCCTAGGGCCGCCAGGGAAACTGGCGAAAGTTGGGAGGACGCTTCTCCAAAAAAGCGCGTCTGCCCTCGGCAGCTTCCTCGGTCATGTAATACAAGAGCGTCGCGTCTCCCGCCAGCTCCTGCAGTCCCATCTGGCCGTCGCAATCGGCGTTGAAAGCAGCCTTGAGGCAGCGGATGGCCAGAGGACTGTGTTGGAGGATCTCCCGCGCCCAGCGGATCCCTTCGGCTTCCAGTTCCTCCACCGGCACCACCGCATTGACCAGGCCCATCTCCAGGGCTTGCGCTGCGGTGTACTGGCGGCAAAGAAACCAGATTTCGCGCGCTTTCTTCTGGCCCACCACCCGCGCCAGGTAGCTGGCCCCAAAGCCGCCGTCAAAGCTGCCCACCCGTGGCCCGGCCTGGCCAAAGATGGCGTTGTCAGCAGCGATGGTCAGGTCGCAGATGAGATGCAAAACATTGCCCCCACCAATGGCGTAGCCGGCCACTAGGGCAATCACCACCTTGGGCAGGGAGCGGATGATGCGCTGGAGATCCAAGACGTTAAGACGCGGAACCCCGGCCTCATCCAGGTAGCCGGCCTCTCCCCGCACGCTCTGATCCCCGCCGGCGCAGAAGGCATATTTTCCGTCCGTGTGGGGCCCGGCGCCCGTCAAGAGCACGACTCCAATCTTGGGATCCTCCCGCGCGTCCAGAAAGGCATCAATCATTTCGACGATGGTCTTGGGGCGGAAGGCATTGCGCTTGTGGGGCCGGTTGATGGTGATCTTGGCAATGCCGTCGGTCTTCTCGTAGAGAATGTCTTCGTAGAGCTTGGCCGTCTGCCACATGGTGTCCAGCGTCCCAACTGCCCTCCCATTATCCCGCTAGGGGACAGTCTGCAGGAGGGATCCCACCAGCCCTTCCAGGGTGTACTCCTGGGCCACCACATCTACCCGCCCCAAGATCTGCCTGCAGGTTGCCGCCGTTTTGGGGCCGATGGCCGCAATCTGCACCGGCGGATCCCAGACCTCAGGGCCTAGCCCTGCCTGGCGTAGGAGATGGGCAAAATGCTGCACCGTTTTGGAGCTGGCAAAGGTGAGGATATCCACCTGGCGATCTTTGAGAGCCTCCACCACCTGGGGATCCGCCGCTGTCGGACAGGCCGACTGGTAGGCGGCCACCTCCACCACCTCGGCTCCGCGTTGCCGCAGCCCCTGCACCAGCTCCTCCCGGCCTCCAGATTCGACGCGGGGAAAGAGGATGCGCTGCCCCTGCACCGGCTCCGGCCAAATGGGC
Organism: Thermostichus sp. OS-CIW-20; assembly: GCF_054061455.1. Lineage (NCBI taxonomy): Bacteria > Bacillati > Cyanobacteriota > Cyanophyceae > Thermostichales > Thermostichaceae > Thermostichus > Thermostichus sp. OS-CIW-20. Next base: position 134,872 of record NZ_JBSSEF010000003.1, on the reverse strand, counting down.
AGCAAGGCTTCGGCCACAAACTCGGAAGGCATCAAATCTGGGCGGATGCCATACTGAGCCAGCACCGCCGCCGTTTTGGATCCCACCACCGCCACTTGCAGGGAGTGGAGCGCCCGGCTATCTCGCCCCTGCTGCTGCAGCCGCTCGAAAAAAGCCTGCACCCCATTGGCCGAAGTCAGCAGCAGCCAGTTGAACTGTTGCAAGTTGGCAATGGCGGTGTCCAGGGGATCCCAACTGCTAGAAGGCTGGATCACCAGGGCAGGCATCTCCAACACCCGCGCCCCCTGAGCCCGCAGCAGCTCGCGAAAAGCCGGCGACTGCCCCTCAGCACGGGTGACCAGCACCGTCTTGCCTGCCAAAGGAGCCGGTGGCGGCAACGGTGGGATCCCCAGCAAAAATTCCTGCCGCAGCCGCACCACCTCGCCCACTATCAATAGCCCCGGCAACCTTTCCCCAGCCTCCGGCTCTACCCCTTCCCCCTGCTGCAGCTCCGCCAAGGTGCCCACCCAAACCCGCTGCTCCGCCTGCCCCGCCCCCCAGATCAGGGCCGCCGCTCGCTCCGGCGGGATCCCCGCTGCCATCAACTGGGCCGCAATCTGCTGCCGCTGCCGGGATCCCATCAAAATCACCAGCGTATCCAACTGGGCCAGAGCGCCCCAGGGCAGAGCCTCCAGCTCATGGGCAGTCAGCACGGCAAAGGCGCGGCTCAGGTGTTTATCGGTCAACGGGATCCCCGCCCACAGGGGGCCGGCCAAGGCCGAAGATAGACCTGGCCAGATCTCAAACGGGCAGCCCGCCTCCCGCAGGGCCTGCACCTCCTCGCGGGCACGGCCAAAGATCAAGGGATCCCCTGACTTGAGGTGAACCACCTGTTTGCCTTCTCGGCAGCGCTGGATGAGCCAGTGGATGCCCTCCTGGAGGCTTCCTGGCCCAGAGCGTCGCCACACCTGCGCCTGCGGCGGCAACTCTGCCAACAAGCGCTCATCCACCAGCTCGTCGATCCAGATAGCCTCAGCCTGCCGTAGGATCTCCAGTGCTCCCTGCGTCAGGCCCGCCCGCCCGCCCAGCCCTGCCCCCACTAGATACACCTTGCCCATGCCCTACCCCTTGGAATGTCGATCTTGCCCCTTGTAAGAAGGGGATCCCGCTTGCTTTGCAAATATAAATCGAAGACGCCTCCCAACAGCTCCTCTTCCAAGGGGTGGCCAGCCTGAGGAAAAACTGGTCTACTTGCGAGATACTGAAAGCGTGGCCGCCTGAGGATCCCTGCCTATGTCCGGTGTAACTCCAGAGCCTTGGCCGCGGCGGCGTTTTTTGGCCAGTGGAGCTGCTCTGCTAGCAGTAGGAGCGGGCTCCCGCCCCTCTTCGGCCAGATCCCGGCCCTTGCGACTGGTCACCAACTGGTACGCCCAGGCCGAACACGGCGGCTTCTACCAGGCCCTGGCCCTAGGCATCTACGCCGACTATGGCCTGCAGGTGGAAATCCGCATGGGGGGAACGGCGGTTAACGTGTTGCAACTGCTGGCCGGGGGAGCGGCAGACTTTGTCCTCGGCGGCAGCCCCGAGGCCCTAGCGGCTCTGCAGTCAGGGATCCCGGTGCTCACCGTGGCCGCCTTTTTCCAGAAGGATCCCCAGTGTCTTTTGGCCCATCCGGGGGTGGGCATCGAGCGCCTAGAAGACCTGCGGGGCAAGCCCATCTGGGTCTCTCCAGGGGCCAACCTCACCTACTGGCCTTTCTTGCGGGCCAAGTTTGGCTTTACCGACGAGCAAAAGCGCCCCTACAACTTCAGCCTCACCCCCTTCCTGCTGGACAAATCCTCTGCCCAGCAGGGCTATGTCACCTCCGAGCCCTTCCGCGTGCGCCAGGAGGGCGGCTTTGATCCGGTAGTCTTCCTGCTGGCCGACTACGGCTATTCCCCTTATGCTACCACCCTGGAGACCACCCGCCCCTTTGCCGAACGACACCCTGAGGAGGTGCGAAAATTTGTGGCCGCCTCCATCCAGGGCTGGCAGAGCTACCTGGAGGATCCCCGCCCCGGCAACCGCCTCATCCGCCAGGACAACCCCAACATGAGCGAGGCCCTTCTGGCCTATGCCCACCAAGCCCTGCAAGACTACAACCTCCTCACCGGCGGCGACGCCGCCACCCTGGGGATCGGCGCCATGACCCACCAGCGCTGGCAGACCTATTTTCAGGAAATGGTTGCCCTGGGAATTGTCGAAGCTGGCCTGAATGTCCGCCAGGCCTACAGCCTCGACTTTCTCCCCGGCCCCACCGCCTGAGGGATCCCACCTCCCTCCATCACCGCCAAGCTCTGCAGCCGCGGCGATCCCTGCATCGCCAGCTCATGGCGCCGGTGCATCTGCTCTGTCAGCAGGTAGGCCAGAGGCGGGTAGCCGCTCAGTCGCTGCCGCGGGTGGGGCAGACGGTCGTTGCCAAACGTGCGGCGGTATTCCTCCGAGTCGATAAAGGCATTGACCATGGCTTGAAAGCCCTGGCGCACCAGAATGTTGTGATAGGCCGCCACCTCCTCCCTGCTGGCCGGCGCCCGTCCCAAAAAGTGCTTAAAAGCCTGCTCCACACAGCGGGTGTTGCAGCCGGCACTGAAAAAGAGTTGCCGGTAGAGCCGGGATCCCCCAATCTGGCGAACCAAGCGCTTAATCCCGATCCGCCCCCGCAAGAAGTCCTGCTCGATTTTCTCCAGCTCTCCTGTTTTCTCGTGCTGGTAGGGCTGGCGTTCCAAAAGCTGCTGATAGGCGGCCCGCAACAGGTTTTGCAACGTTTGCGGATCCCGCTGGCGTGGTTCCATGGCAATAGCTCCCAATCGACAGAACTGACAAAAACAGACAAAACGAGGGGCTACTTTAAAGAAATGGCCAAGAGAGTAGCGAATGGCTCAATACGCTTTTACGGCAAACTTCAGCACATCCTTCTGTAACAAAATTGCCAATAAAAGACCGTGAAGGTTCTACTTAAGATTTACCTTGCCGACAGAACGACCGGGGGAGATCTGCGATAAATATTTACGAAAGGATTGTCATTTTCTCCAATTTACGTGATTTCACTTTGTAACTTTCTAGCCGATAAAAAAAATTCCGTGTTTATTCGTAGTTAAGTATTATGACACTTCCATCCAGAATAACCTGCTCCAGATCCAGAATATAAGTTAAGTAAAGAATGCAGCCTCTCCCAGGGTCACAGGTGCAGGGCTCATCATTTGAAGTGCTCTGGTGAAGTGCTCTGGTTTGATTGACTGGGGACTCAGGTGTTGCTGTAGACCTGCAAGGGGGCTGCAGGGGAAGGGATCAATCAATTTTTGTGATTGGTTTGCGTTGCTTATGCAGTAGATCCTGCCCGCCGGGGTTTTTTGTCTGCCCTTAATGTGGATCCCGTCTATGGTTAAACAAATCCGGCTAGAGCCTTTATCTCGTGTCTCGGAGGTCGATACCTACAGCAATCTGCTGTCGGCCATTTTGTCGGAGGAGCTGCAGGTTTCGCGGGAATGTAACGGTCGCGGCCTCTGCGCCACCTGTCATGTTTACGTCAAAGAGGGAATGGAAAGCCTCACTCCCATCACCCCCCGCGAGGCCAAGACTCTGGAGACTATTACCAGCGCCCGCAGCAATTCCCGGCTGGCCTGTCAGGCGCGGGTGGTTTCCGATGGCGTGGTGGTGGAGCTGCCGCCGGGGATGTACGTGAACTCGCTGAGGGATATCGAAGTGCTCATCGGTCGGCGGGCCGAACAAGACCTGCTGCACCCACGGACGGGGAAGGTTTTGGTGGAGCAGGGCAAGATCATCACTCGCTCTACTGTTAAGCAGCTAGAAAATGAGGACTTCCGCATCATTGGCAATACGCTGGCCCAAACTCGGGAAGTTTGATGGATTGTCGATATTCAGGGATCCCTTGGGCTCGGCAGGTGTTGTTTTATAAACAATCAAAAAAAGAGTTGAACAATGTTGGATCCCTCAGATAGCTGACCAAGTTTATCGAATGCTTAGCCATTCATTTTGTTGACTCATTGGCATTATCTGGCCCAGTTGATCCCTACAAATCCCACCAAATCCTGTTGCTTTGCAATCTAAAATTATCCATTTTTTATCAGGAGAGCACCATGGTCACCACTCCATCTCGACCGGATCCCCGTCCTGCAGTCACCCTGCCTGTGGGCCGCGACAAGCATGCCCACTACAGTTACCGCGATTTCTTCCGCTTCAACCGAGATCAGGGCACGATCATCGACTGGAACAACACGCAAAATCTCCTGCTCAGCGAAGACTTTATTGTGGGCCTGCAAACAGGCTTGGAACGGGAGGTGGGGGATGCTTCGGCGGCGGTGATGTACACGATTGGCAGAGATTGGGGCATCCGCGATGCCAAGCACTTCTCCGAGTGGTACGAGCGGGAGTATGGGATTGGCGTAAAACAGTCCAACCTTTTGTTTTTGCTGGAGACTTGGTGGTGGCCTTTTACGGCTCAGGGCTGGGGCAAGTGGGAGGTGGAAACCGAATCCAAACAAAAAGGCTTCCTGTTTATCAACTTGTTTGACTCGATGGTGGCTCGCACCCTAGGGGATGTGGGCAAGCCGGTTTGCCATCTCTATGCCGGTTTGTTTGCCGGATTTTTCACCGCCATGACCTCGCGAGAACTGGGCTGCATTGAGATCCAGTGCTACGCCATGGGGGAAACCTACTGCAAATTCCTGTTGGGCGGGCAAGAACGCATTGATGCCGCCAATTTTTGGATCACCGAAGGGGCCAGCGCCCGCGAGATCGAGCAGCGTTTGCACCAGTTGTGAGGCTTGCTTGTGGCTTTTGAAGGCTCTCTGGGATCCCTCGACACTTTGGAGAAACGCCCATGGTCACCTTCAACTTAGACACCGATCTGGACTTAACCCAGCCGCTGGCGGTCTTTTTGCAGGGGTTGAACTGGGATAATCGACCCCCAGCCAAGGCTCCCTTTGCTCAAGAGCCGCCGCCGCAGTCCCCCATGCTTTTTGCCCAATCGGTGGGACAGTTTTTTGCCGGCTTCAATTGGTCGGGCATCTGCCCACGCTCAGAGCCGCTGCCGGAATTGCCGGCAGAGGATCCCTTTACCCTTGAGGATTTTGCCGCTTTGTTTGGCGGAGCTTTGCTCTAGCTCTGGTTTGTTCAGGGCTCTCAGTTGTGCTCTCTCGATTCGTGCTCTAAGGAGACTTCACCCATGGATGACCTTCACTCTTGGCCGGAGCGCATTGCCGAGCGAGAAGGGGATTACTTAACACCCGACGATCTGCAAGACCTGATTCGCTACTCTCTCTCTTTTCAAGAACGGCTGGAGCTCTACCAAGTCTTACAACAGCAAGAGCTGACCTGGATCCAAAAGGTTTTGCAACAGCAGGGGCACAGCGGTGGAACAGAGTCCCCTCTGACACCATCTCAGCGCCTCTTGGCTCGTCAATTGGCCTTTTGTTTGCGCTCCCTGGGCCTGAGTCTGTTGCTGGGGGATCCCACCCCTGTGCAGCAGGTAACTCTTGGTGCGATGGAACAGTACCTAGGGTTGCCGCAAGCGCTCGCTCAGCTACGGGCAGTGGTTCAGGGATCCCTGCCGGCGGATCAGCAGGGGTTGCTTGCCCCCTACTGGCAAGAGCTGCAGACTGTCTGCGCCACTTCTCAGGCCCAATCTCCTTCCCCTTCTTCTTCTGAGATGGAGGTTGACCTGCCCACAGTTCCGCCGGAGAGGGCTCTCACCTTGGCGGAAATGTTTGTGTGAAGCCCACTGAAGGAGGCTCTATCTATGAATTCAAGGGTTGCCGAGCTGATGCACCAAAGTGAGGGCCGCTATCTGCGCCCAGATGAGTTGAAAACTCTACACGCCTACGTGGAAGGGATCCCGAGGCGGGTACGCCTTTACCAGGTTCTGCAGGCCAAAGAACAAGAGTTGCTGGATCGGGTGATGGAGAAGTTTCAGCCGATGATGCCGAATTTGACCCGCCAGCATGGTCACCTGGCCTGGGAGCGCTGCCGCCGGGATCTGAGCATGGTGTGGCGCTACTGCTGCATGGCCATGCTGCTCAACGACGAAGACTACCTGAGGGATAAATTGCTCTACTGGCTGGAGACGATCCTGAAATCGTTCAAGATGCGCGACCAATGCCAGCCTGCCTACAAGTTAATGCTCGACTCCCTGACCTACATCTTTGGGGCAGAAGAGAGCGAGATGATCCGCCCTTATCTGCTTTTGGCCAAATCCATGCTGGTTAACTGAGTCCATTCGCCCTCAATCTATTCACCAAAGTTCCCTGCGCCCTCCGATAGCGACCTCCTTCTCCCGATTTACTGTATACAGCTTATACAGCTCACTCCTTAATCATTCATTCCCTCACGCCAAAAATTCCAGCCGCTCCCCAATCTATCCATCCCCGCCCTCTTGTCCACCTGACTGCGAGAATAGCCATGATCTCCCTGCAAGAGATTCTGCAAGACCAGATCTTGCCCGGACACTGCTTCAGCCCTGCCTACTACATCCGCCCCGACATCCACAGCGGCCTGCTCTACAGCCGCGGAGGATACCGCTTGGCGGCCTTTCCCATGCCCCTGCTGGAAGCTCTCTACTCCGGCCTGCGCTATGAAACTGGCCAAGCCACCCGCGTCATTCTCTACAACTGTGGCCGCGATTGGGGAGAGGCATTTTTCCGCCGTGTTGAAGACGAGCTTTCCGGCTACTACCAGCAGCCGCTGCAGGAATTGCCGATGGGGATCTTCCTGGATGCCCTCAGCGATCTCTGGGCTACCCACGGCTGGGGACGCCTGGAGCTGGATTTTTCCGCCGCCGACCGCGGCCTGGTTCAAGCCAAGATCCGCAACTCCGGCTTTGCCCTGGCTGCTCGTGCCAGCCTTAGGCCGGAGGAACTGTCTGCGCGGCGGGAGCCGGCTGGCCATCTGGAGGCGGGCATGCTGGCCGGCCTCTTCTCCTTGCTCTCGGAACGGGATCTAGTCTGTGTGCAGACCACCTGCGAGTCCCTGGGGGCCGACCTCAACCGCTTCCTCATCGGCACCGCCCAGCGCCTGCACAATTGTGAAGAATGGGTGCGCAAAGGCCTCTCCCACGAGGAGATTTGGGATCGGCTGGCCGCCGGTTCCTAGGGAGGGATCCCTGCTGAAGACCCATGTTTCCAGGCTGGCAGAGAAGGAGAGAATTGAATTTTTCTGGGTCTTAAGACTTGTAAAGACAAAGACAAATCTCCCTGCTCAATCTTTCATCTTTTGCAAAGTTTTTTGGGCTCCTCGGCCAGTAGGTCCTCAACTGAGCAGCCGTCGAGATCCCAATTGCTAAGAAAGTTAGCTGTCCTTAGGGATCCCTGCGTAATATATTTTTTCACACGCTCCCCTACAAATTCGCCATCCTAAATATTAGCTATTCCAAGTCTTGAGCAGTTGCGAAGGGGGAGAGGCAATGAATGCTCAGCAACGGAGCCAAATCATCGCTTCGGAGTGGATGATCGACAGCCAAAATCCGGTTCATTCCATTTCCCGGCTGAAGCGGCGGGCAACTTACTCCGACGTTACCCTTTGGTGGCTGGTGGTGCAGCTCAATCTGAGCGAGCACAACTCCATTCATTCTGATCCTCGCTAGGATTGACAGCCCAAGGAGAGTCGGTTAGAAGGGAATTCCAGCCCAAAACATCCTCACTCACGAGTCCAACTCGAAAGTTAAAGCAAGCTAAAAAAACAAAAGAAGAGCTGAAACTTGAGGTAAGCAACTTCTCAAGCAACAGCTCTTCCGTTCAAGGCGAGACCAATAGAGAGAAGCGGGGATCCCGATGCTCCCTAATCTGTCGGGGGCAAAGCCGCCACCTGAGCCGGTTGCACCGGCAGGAGGGGCCGTTGCACAATTTCCGTCGGCAGGGCACTGCGCAACTGAGCGGCTACCGCCACCGTTGTAACGTCGTAGGTTTGGGTAGCCAGCCGCGGGTAGAGGCCAATGCCGAGAATCGGCAACAGCAGACAGAGAGCCACCGCCATTTCTCGCGGGCGCAGATCCCCCAGGTAGTCTTCCAACACCAAGCCGGGATCCTGAGCCCCATAGAACACCTGCCGCAGCATAGAGAGCAAGTAAATGGGCGTCAGAATAATGCCCACTGCCGCCAGCAGAGCAATTCCTGCCTTGAAGGTCGGCGCATAGGCATCGCTGGTGATCAAGCCCAAGAACACCGTCAGCTCGCCCACAAATCCGCTCATTCCGGGTAGCGCCAACGAGGCCAGGGATCCTGCTGTAAACAGGGCAAAGGCCTTCGGCATTTGCTTAGCCAACCCGCCCAACTTGTCGAGGGCAAGGGTGTGGGTGCGCTCGTAGGTGATCCCCGTCAGGAAGAACAAAACCGCAGCGATCAGACCGTGGGAGATCATCTGCAAGAGGGCGCCGTTGAGACCTAGCTCCGTAAAAGCGGCAATGCCGATCAAGACAAAGCCCATATGGGCAATGGAGGAATAGGCCAAGCGCCGCTTGAGGTAGTTTTGCCCCAGGGCGGCCAGGGCTCCGTAGACGATGTTCACTGCCCCCAGCACCGCCAGCACTGGCGCGAAGTACACATGCGCCTCCGACAAGATGCCCACGTTTAGGCGGATCAGGCCGTAGCTCCCCATCTTGAGCAGCACCCCGGCCAGGATCATGGAAATGGGCGCCGAGGCTTCGCTATGAGCATCCGGCAGCCAGGTGTGCAGCGGAAAGACCGGCAGCTTCACCCCAAAGGCAATTAGGAAAGCTGCATACGCCAAGATCTGGAGAGCCAGCGGATAGGACTTGGCCCCCAGCTCTGCCATCTCCAAGCTAAAGCCCTCGCTGCCAAAGGCCATCGCCAGGGATCCCACCAGAATGAAAATAGAGGCGGCAGCGGTGTAGAGGATAAACTTGGTGGCGGCGTACTGGCGCTGTGGCCCACCCCAGATGGCAATCAGGAGATAAACGGGCACCAGCTCGATCTCCCACATCAAGAAAAACAGGAGCAGATCCTGCGCCAAGAACACGCCCACCTGGGCGCCGTACATCAGCAGCAGCAGGAAGAAAAACAAACGCGGCTTGTGGGTGAGATTCCAAGCCGCCACGATCGCCAAAGTCGTAATCAAGCCCGACAGCAGCACCAGCGGGAAGGAGAGGCCATCCACCGCCAGCGACCAGTGGAACCCGATCTGGGGCACCCAGGCGTAGCGCTCTGCCAGTTGCAGAGAAAAGTCCTGCAGGTCATAGTGCCGCGCAAAGACATAGACCATCAGGCCCAAATCAAAAGCCCCCACAGCGAGGGCATACCAACGCACCCAACGGCTCTGGGGGATCAAGGGGATCCCAAAGGCTGCCAGCAGCGGCAAGAGCACCAGGGCCGACAGCCAGGGAAACTCAAGAGAATTGCTCATGACCGGGAATAAATACTCATGCTCGATACCCCAATGATATAAAGCTATGTAAACAAATGGAAAGCGATTTTTACAGATCTGCGCTCTTGCGCAGATCTGGAGAAGGTTTCTCTGAGGCTAAGCCGGGAGGATTGCCAAGGGAGCGGCGATGGCAGCCCGGGTGGAAAGTTGCGCGGAGTTGGGCCCCCGCACTCCCTCGACACTGGGAACCAAGCAGGATCTACTCGTCTTCAGCGAAAACGAAGCGGTGCAACTCGTCCAGGGTAGGCTCAGGGCTTTCCAGCGCGAAAAGGACAGCATCCTCAATCACGGCGCTCACCTTTTCCTGAATGGCCTGGAAGTCCGCTTCAGTCATCAAGTTGTGTTCCAAGGCGTAGCGCTCCAGTCGTTTGATGGGATCCCGCTGCCGCCAGAATTCTTTTTCTTCCGGGCTGCGCAGCTCGTCGGGGTCGGCCAAAGAGTGGCCGCGGAAGCGATAGGTGAGGCACTCCAGCAAGGTGGGGCCTTCCCCGGCGCGGGCACGGGCAATGGCCTGCTGGGCTGCCTCCCGCACCGCCAGCACGTCCATGCCGTCTACTTGGTAGCCAGGCATGCCAAAGGCGGGGCCCTTGAGGTAGATGTCGGTTACCGAAGTGGCACGCCTGTGGGCCATGCCAATAGCCCAAAAGTTGTTCTCCACCACGTAGACGATAGGCAACTTCCAGAGGGCGGCCATGTTGAGACATTCGTAAAATTGGCCGTTGTTGCAGGCCCCATCCCCAAAAAAGCAGACGGTTACCTGGTCAGTGCCGCGGTACTTGGCCGAAAACGCTGCCCCTGTAGCCACAGGGATCCCTTCGGCCACAAAGGCATAGCCCCCCAAAAAGTTGTGCTCTGCCGAAAACAGATGCATGGAGCCGCCCCGACCCTTGCTGCAGCCAGTGGCCTTGCCGAAGAGCTCCGCCATCACCGCTCGCGGCGGGATCCCAGCGCTGAGGGCATGCACGTGATCCCGGTAGGTGCTGCAGATATAGTCGGTGGGCTTGAGCGCCTTGATCACCCCCGTGGACACAGCCTCCTGCCCGTTGTAGAGGTGCACAAAGCCGAACATCTTGCCCTTGTAGTACATCTCGGCGCACTTGTCCTCAAACAGGCGGCCCAGCACCATGTCTTCGTAGAGCATTCGAGCCTCTTCGGCGGAGATGCGGGGACTAGCCACGGGAGGGGTAAGTTCCTGAACCATTCTGAAATCCAATTGAGGGTAACCCGTTCTTGCAGTTTTTCAATTATCCCACGCTCAGGGACACCTGCGATCCCGCCAAGCTGGAGATCGCGGGGGATCCCAGCGGTAGACTGGAAGATTAAGGCAGGAGGCATTGCCGTTGCAGCAGCCACGTCGAAGTCGGAACTCCGTCTCGCTGAGGCGAAGACCTCAAGAGCAGGCACCCTGGCAAGGGTCTCGGGCGGCTGGGATCTCTCCCCCGAACCGGAACGGCTGGCCAACATAGCGGGGTGCGCCTATGGGAGCCCGTTGGGTTAGCGGTTTCGTGGCGGTGCTGTTTGCCCTGACGGTTACCCTGCTAGGGGGCTGGTACTTCACGGCAGCCCTTGGGCTGATTATCTTTCTGGCCCAACTGGAGTTCTTTCGGCTGGTACGGGCTAAGGGCAATGCGCCGGCCATGCGCACCACCATGTTTTCCAGCCAGGTGCTGGTGATTTTGCAGCAGGTCAAGCCCGAGTGGACCAGCCCTGCTTTTATTGTGGCGGGATCCATCATCTGTTTTTATTTGCTCTTTAAGCCCAAGGTGGCCACCATTGCCGATATTGCCACCTCAATTTTGGGACTGTTTTACTGTGCTCTGCTGCCCAGTTTTTGGATTCGGGTCAGGGCTTTGTCTTTATCCAAGGGCATTGGCGAAGGGCTATGGATTACGCTGTTGGCCATTGGCTGCGTGATCGCCGCAGATGTAGGGGCCTACCTGTGTGGTCGGGCCTTTGGGCGCACCAAGCTCTCCACCCTCAGCCCTAAGAAGACGGTGGAAGGGGCAGTGGCCGGGATCGCAGCCAGCATGGCCCTGGCTATGCTGGGAGCCCACTACCTAAACTGGCCCTGGAGCTGGCTGAGCGGCAGCGTGTTGGGGTTTTTGATTGGGTTGACCAGCCTGCTGGGGGATCTCACAGAGTCCCTCATGAAACGGGATGCGGGAGTAAAAGACTCCGGGGATCTCATTCCCGGCCACGGCGGCATTTTGGATCGGGGCGATAGCTACGTCTTTACCGGGCCGCTGGTGTTTTACTTTATGGAATGTCTGGAATGGCTCAACGCTTACTCTGGGCTGTAGAGCCATCTCGTAAGCCTGCCAAAACCCAAGAACGCACACCAGTTACAAGTGGGGGAGTCCTCAATTCAAAATGGCTTGGCACTCGGGAGCCTCTAAAAACTCATCCGGCGAAATGAGGTATCCTGGAGGCGCAGTCACAGGCACGAACCCCTCCAAGTTCAACTCGGTTTCGTCGTAAACCACCAGTTGGCTGAAACCGGCAACAGGATCCCCAGGATCCCCCTCCACCTCTAGAATGCGGGCTTTTCGCTGTATAATCCAAGGGTTCTCCCCTTCTAGTTCAGAAGGGGCCAGAGGGCGATCTAGGCCAAACACGAACTCTCCACTTCGACCGACGAGAATTGCCTCCAGGCTACCGGGCTTTCCTGCACCTACAAAGCAAAAAAAGTAGTCAGAGTTCGGGGTAAAATACAGGCCTATCAGGGGTAGTAGAGGCGGCCAGGATTGTTCATCTGGATGAAGGCGAGCACTGAAGCAAGCTTCATAACCTGCCAGAGAGCCTGGTTCAGAAGGCTCCCCACGACAAAGTAGGATGTCTCTCTCTGATCTCTTCCAGTCCTGTTGCGCCAAGGCAGGGATCCCAGGGGATAGAGCCATCAGGGCCATCAGTACCGTTGCCGTCAATGATCTGGACATAACGCCGTACCCAAAGCTGAGGATGGTAGTACCCTAGCTCGGAATCCCTCTCTAGCTGTGTGATCGGGGTCAAGACCGATGGGCCACTCTACCCCGAAGGGCAAAGGGTTGAACTGCTACTCTATAAAGTGATTCATCAAAGTGATTCATCCTTCTCAGCCGTTGGCCTATCCTCCCTATGACTGCTGCAATTTCCTCCGCCAACCTGCCCAGCCAGTACAACCCCTTTGAGACCGAGCCGAAGTGGCAGCGCTTTTGGGAGGAAAAGGGGTTTTACGTAGCGGATCCCAAGGCGCCGGGAGAAGCCTTCAGCATGGTGCTGCCCCCGCCCAATGTCACCGGCAGCCTACACATGGGCCATGCCTTTGCCTTTACCCTGCCCGATGTGGTGGTGCGCTACAAGCGCATGCGCGGCTACAACGTCCTCTGGCTGCCGGGCACGGATCACGCCAGCATTGCCGTGCACACCATCCTGGAAAACCAACTGCGCCAGGAGGGCAAGAGCCGCTTTGAGCTGGGCCGCGAGGCTTTTCTGGAGCGGGCCTGGGCCTGGAAGGAGCAATCCCAGGGCACCATCAAAAGCCAACTGCGGCGGCTGGGCCTGTCGCTGGACTGGATGCGGGATCGCTTTACCCTCGACGAGGGCCTGAGCCGGGCAGTTACGGAAGCCTTTGTCCGCCTCTACGAAGCAGGGCTGATCTATCGGGGCGAGTATTTGGTCAACTGGTGTCCGGCCACCCAGTCAGCAGTCTCCGACATCGAGGTGGACAACAAAGAGGTCAAGGGCCACCTCTGGCATTTCCGCTACCCCTTGGCCGCCGATCCCGGCCAGTACCTGGTGGTGGCCACCACCCGCCCGGAGACGATGCTGGGGGATACAGCCGTGGCGGTCCACCCCCAAGACGAGCGCTACCGCCATCTCATCGGCCAGTTTGTGCGGCTGCCCATCAAGGATCGCCTCATCCCCATCATCGCCGACGAGTATGTGGATCCCACCTTTGGGTCTGGCTGCGTCAAGGTCACCCCGGCCCACGACCCCAACGACTTTGAGATGGGCCGGCGCCACCAGTTGCCCTTGATCAACATTCTCAACAAGGACGGCACCCTCAACGAGAACGGGGATCCCTTCACCGGCCTGGATCGCTTTGTGGCCCGCGAGAAGGTGGTGCAGTGGTTTGCTGAGCACGGCCTGCTGGAGAAGGTGGAGGAGTACACCCACAGCGTGCCCTACAGCGACCGCGGGGGTGTGCCCATTGAGCCGCTGCTCTCCATTCAGTGGTTTTGCGATGTTTCCGGGATGGCGGCCCGCTGCTTGCAGGAGGAGCGGGAACACCACAACCCCCGCTTTATTCCGGAGCGCTGGACCAAGGTTTACACGGGCTGGCTGGAGAAGCTGCGCCCCTGGTGTATCTCGCGGCAACTGTGGTGGGGGCACCAGATCCCGGCCTGGTATCCGGTCATCGACGGCCAGCTCCCTGAGGATCCGCAGGCTTTTGTGGTGGCCCGCAACGCCGAAGAGGCGTGGGCCAAGGCGCGGGAGAAGTTCGGCCCCGACGTGGAGCGGCTGGAGCGGGATCCCGATGTGTTGGACACCTGGTTTAGCTCGGCGCTGTGGCCTTTTTCCACGCTGGGCTGGCCAGAGGAGACGGAGGACTTCAAGCGCTACTACCCCACCTCCCTGATGTCTACGGGCTTCGACATCATCTTCTTCTGGGTGGCCCGCATGGCCATGATGGGAGTGCAGTTTACCGGCCAGATCCCCTTCAAAGATGTCTACATCAACGGCCTGGTGCGGGACGAGCACGGGGCGAAAATGTCCAAGTCCAAGGGCAACGGCATCGATCCCATCGAGCTTTTGGACAAGTACGGCACCGACGCCCTGCGCTACGCTTTGGTTAAAGAAGTGGTGGGGGCCGGCCAGGATATCCGCCTGGCCTACGACCGCAAGACCGGCGAGAGCGCCAGCGTCGAGGCGGCCCGCAACTTTGCCAACAAGATCTGGAACGCCTCCCGCTTTGTGCTGCTGAACCTAGAGGGGCAAACCCCCGCCCAACTGGGATCCCCGGCTCCGGAGGCGCTGGAGCTGGCCGATCACTGGATCCTGTCGCGGCTGCACTCCACGGCCACCCAGGTTATTGAAGAGCTGGAAGCCTACGGCCTGGGCGAGGGGGCGCGGCTCTTGTACTCCCTGATTTGGGATGACTTTTGTGACTGGTACATCGAGCTGGTCAAGCCGCGGCTGCGGCGGGAAGACCCCACCTCCAAGCGCACGGCACAGCAGGTGTTGGCCAGCGTGCTGGAGACCATCCTCCGGCTGCTGCACCCCTGGATGCCCCATATCACCGAAGAAGTCTGGCAGCTCCTCACCCAGGCCAACCAAGCCACCTCCATCTCCGTCCAGCCCTATCCCACCCCCGACCCCAGCTGGGTTAACCCGCAACTGGAGCGGGAGTTTGGCCTGGTGATCCAGACCATCAGCAGCCTGCGCAACCTGCGGGCAGAGGCTGGCCTTAAGCCGCATCAGACCATCGCCGCCTTTCTGGTTACCGCCGATCCGGACGAGCAGCGGATCCTCACCACCGCCCAGGCCTACATCCGCGAGCTGGCCAAGGTGGAGTCCTTAGAAATCACGGGATCCCTGGCCAGGGATCCCAAGCAGGTGGCGGCTGCCGTAGTGGGCACAGTGCAGGTGCTGGTGCCCCTGGCAGGGCTGGTGGATGTGGAGGCGCTGCGGGCCAAGGTGCAAAAAGATCTGGCCAAGCTGGAAAAAGAAGCCCAAGGGATCCGCGCCCGCCTGGAGAACCCCAATTTTCTCAACCGGGCCAACCCTGAGGTGGTGCAAGCCAGTCAGGAGCAACTGGCGGAGCTGGAAGCCCAGATGAGATTGCTGGGATCCAGGCTGGAGAAGCTGGGCTGAGGTGGCGTCAGCGCAGGCAGAGCGGCGGGGTGATGAAGGCAATCTTCCCAGGATTTGGAAAAATCGGAGTGGCGAGCCCCTACTTCTGTGCTAGGATAGAGGAAGAGATCGTTGTCGGTTGTAGTGCTCGTTTCTTCTGGTCTTGACGGATTTTCACGTTTTGTATTGGCAGACGGCTCTCCGAACATCTCACCCTTTGTTACTCTCTCTTTCGGAGATCTTCTATGTCGATTTATGTTGGCAACCTTCCCTTTGAGGTGACAGAAGCAGATTTGACCGCTGTTTTTGCTAAGTACGGTTCTGTGAAGCGGGTGCAGATCCCCACTGACCACGAGACAGGCCGCAATCGAGGCTTCGGGTTTGTGGAAATGAGCTCTGAAGCAGAGGGGCAGGCTGCCATTGCTGCTCTGGATGGGGCAGAATGGATGGGGCGCGACCTCAAGGTGAACAAAGCTCGTCCCCGGGAAGAACGCCCCACCTCAGATTTCCGCTCTGGTAACGCGAACAGTGGCGGCGAGCGGCGGCGCAACTTCCAATCTCGCTATTAACTCGCTATTAAAACGTCAACCCCTCACCCCCGGCCCCTCTCCCAGAGGGAGAGGGGGGTTGGGGATCGAGACAACGAGCCTTTTCTTGCAACTAAGCCGGCGGTTTGTCCGGCCAGGGGTCTGTCAGGTCAACGGCTAGGGGATCCCAGTCCCAGCCCCAGTCGCGGGCAATGGCCTGGGTGAGGCCCAACTGGCCAGCGCCCGGGTAGCGGGCCAGGGCCAACAGGAGATCCACCAGTTGCTCGCCAGTGGGGGTGCGGCCAAAAATGTGCAGCCCATCCCGGATCTGGGATTCTTTGAGCTCGCAGAGGTAGCCATCGAGGCGGCCCCAGTCTTCCTCTTTCTCCAGGTTGAACTGCCAGTCCAGCTGCTCTCGGCGAACCAGCTCTTGGATCTGGGCGCGAATCAGGGGGCAGCGGCCCGGATCCATCTGCTGGGCCTCGTAGTACTCGTCCATCAGCCGCTCCAACTCTGCCAAGGGGCCGTAGAGCTCGGCGCGGGTCAGGGGCGGGGTGAGGTGGTCGAGGATCACCGCTTGGGCCCGCCGCTTGGCCTGGGATCCTTCGCCGGGGTCGTTGACGATGAAAGGATAGAAGTGGGGCAGAGGCCCTAGGGCAATTTCTGGGTAGCAGGTGGCGGAAAGGGCGGATCCCTTGCCGGGCAGCCACTCCAGGTTGCCGTGCTTGCCCACATGCACCACCGCGTGGACGCCGAACACCTGGCGCAGCCACAGGTAAAAGGCCAGGTACTCGTGGGGTGGCACCAGATCCGGAGCGTGGTAGTTCAAAGAGGGATCCCGGTCGTAGCCCCGCGGCGGCTGGATCCCGACAAAAACGTGCTCCAACTGCAGGCCGACAATGGGGATGTCGTGGGCAGGCGGATCCCCCCACTGCCGCAGCAGATCGCCTTGGACAGCGGCAGGCAACTGGGCAAACCACTCCCGATAGAGGGCAGCCGGCAGCACCTGCCGCGCCGGGCGTAGGGATCCCAGCGGATCATAGGTTTGGCCCTGGGTTAGCCAGCGGATGAGCTCATCTCCGCTCTGGGGCAGTGGACAGGCGCGGTAGCGGGCTTGCGCCAGGGCTTTGAGGATCTCGACGCAGCTTGCCGGTGTATCCAACCCTACCCCATTGGCCAGCCGCCCATCCCGGCTGGGGTAGTTGGCCAAAATCAAGGCCAGACGGCGCTGCTCGGCAGGGGTGCGCCGCAGCTTTACCCAGTTGGCCGCCAGCTCGGCCACAAACGCCACCCGATCCGGCACGGCCTCATAGGCCATGATCTCCGTCTGCAGGCGGGGATCCCACTGTTGAACCGTCTTGAACGAGATGGCCCGGCTGAGGATGCGCCCGTCCACCTCTGGCAGCACCACGTTCATGGCCAGATCCCGCGCCCCCAAGCCTCGCGTGGCGTTCTCCCAGCGCTCCCGCGACCCGCTGCTCAAGACCACCTGCACAACCGGCACATCCAGCTCCTGCCAAAGGCGAACATCGGGCTGCTCGCTCTCCAGCCGAGCGAGGGAAAAACTGGTGGTGTTCAACAAAAGTTCAATTTGGCCGCCGAAGTGCTCCCGCATGGCCTGGGGCAAGTCCGGCTCCTGCAGGCTGTAGGTATAAAGACACAGCGGCTGCAACCCCCGCTCCTGCAGGGCTTCGGCCAGGGCATCTATGGGCTGCGTATTCCCCGCCAAAACATGGGCCCGGTAGAGCAGGATCCCTACCTTGGGGGCGTGGGGATCCCTGGGCAGGGGGGGATGGTAGATCCCCAGGCGGGGCAGCACCTGCGGCTCCGGCACGGCGTACTCCTGCCCCAGGAACTCCCTGGCCAAGAGTTTCAAGCAGGCCGCCACATTGGCCGCCCCCCCTTCCAGCCAGTACTGCCACACCCGGTCTGCCACCGCTAGGGGCACGGTGGAGTGGCTGACCAAATCCCAGTCGGGGCGGTCATCCCCAGGGATCACAATCAGGGTGGATCCCGCTGCTGCCGCTACCTCTTTGGCCACCTCCAGGCCATAGCTCCAGTAGGCCCTTCCCCCCAAAAGGCGAAGGAGCACCACCTGGGCCCGCCGCAACACTTTCTCGGCGTAGTCGTCGATGCTCAGGGGCTGTTGCAACTGCAGCAAATTGGCCGCCCGCACCGCTGGAAAATCAGCCGGCAGCAGCCGCATCGCCGCGCTCAAGGCCGTCAGATCCGTGTCGGCTGCCGACAGGACAACGATGGGGGCCGGATCCTGCTCCAGGAAAACGACCCCGCCTTGCGAAGGATCCCATCCCCCTGGCAAAGCGGCTATCCGATGCATAGAGCCAGCGCCAAGCGCTCCGCCAGTAACTTCTCCTCAGCGTACACCTCAGCTTAGCGACCGTACTTAAGCACAAAAGCAGCCTGCCCGCCGGCGCTGGTCTGGCCGGGGAAAGTTCCCTGGTTGACACTCCCACCCAGGGGATTCTTACGCAGCCCAAAATGGACTCGCGAAGGCGCTGTCAAGACGCCCCTAGACAGTCCTTTGAGGCATAACCTCAAAGTTCTGCTTACTTCGGACTTAAGTTCCTCCAGGTTAGTTATTGCCGCGCGGGTTTTGCACCGCAGTAGGTTGTTTTCCTGGAGAAGCTCTGTACTAACTATAACAAAGAAGCAACTAAAGTTGCTCAAGGGCTTTTCCGCCCCGCACTCAAGTACGGGGCTACCAAGCTATCCTCTTGTGTACTTGCGCAAGAAAACATCGCTGCTCCCCGCCGAGCTTTAGCCAAAAAAGTTTCCCTCGGTTACCCCTGCCACCCAAACATTTCCCTGGGCATCAATCGCGATGGCGCGGGCTTCGTCAGAGGAAGGGGTGCCCAACTGGCGCAGCCAAGGGCCGCGACCACACCCAAAACCTAAGCCGACACAAGCTAAGCCGCCCAGAACTGCTCTAGCCAGTGCCTGTCTCCTGCTCATAGGCCCTCTTTTCCGAGCTACTCCCCGTTTCATTCCCTCCCACACCCCTGTCTGGTCGAGGGCAATCAAATCCTCCGCTGGAATATCCCTGACTTCTTGACTATAAGCTAGTCGTTCTCTTTGCACCTCTTCTTCTTGGTCTCTCGCACTGCGGTAAGTCTTTTTTTAGAGTCATTCCTTGCTTTTTCAAGAGATTGTGTATCGTGACGGTACTCACATCAATCGCTAAGCCCTCCCGCAAGAGTTCTTGATACTGCCACAGGTAGAAGTCTGGTTGTTCCGCAATAATTGCCATCACTTTCTTGAGAATCTTCCCTCAAAGCGATCCCCGCCCGGAAGGGCTAGGAAGAGCTGAAAATCCTCTTCCCTACCATTGTGGGAGGTAGCTGTCATTAGCAAGAAATGGCGCGTTAGCTGGGAGAGCAACTTACCTAGCTTATAGCGCTTGGTTTCCTTGACTTCTCCGCCGAAAAAAGAGGCCGAGAGCTTGTGAGCCTCATTGACAGCAATCAAATCCCAATCTGTTGCCTTCAGCTTTTCTTGCAGCGCCTCATCTCGGCTCAGTTTATCCAGCCGGGCAATCAGCAAAGGGATCTCTTGAAACAAATTTCCCGTTCGCGCAGCTTCAATCCGCTGCAGCACTAGGCTGCCAGGACAGACAATGAGACAACGGTGCAGATTGCCGCGAATCAAGAGCCCCGCCATAACTCTCTTGCCGGCGCCGGGATCTTCAGCCAGCAAAAAGCGCAGCGGCTGCCGCGTCAGCATTTTTTCATAGACGGCGCTAATCTGGTAGGGCAGAGGTTCCGCCAGGGAGGTATGAACTGGAAGTAGGGGATTGAAAAGTGGGCTAGACGAATTCGTTAGGCTTCGGAAACCAGCGGGAACAGAGCCTCATCTCGCTTGAAGTTCCAGAAAAATCCCTCGGCTACAACTTCTGGGGCCGTCTCTTTGTCCCGAAACACTCCCCCGACTAAAGTCGGGGGATTCCTACGCAGTCCACAAGCGGACTCATCAAGTCGTTGTCAAGACGCCCCTACACAGTTCTCTAGGGCAAAGCCCTAAGGTTCTGCTTACTTCGCTGAGCAACGCCCCCACCCCAGGCACTGGAAGGAAGAAAGCCGGGATCGCCTACAGAGATAGGCCCAGCTTCAGTCCCAGCAAAGCATGGGCGAAGAGCACGCAGAGGATGAGGCTGCCTAAGTAGGCATGGGTGGTGCGCAGGGCCTCGCGGTTGCCCCCAAAGCCACTTAGGGACAGGGCACCGTTGGCTGCCAACAGCAGCAACACCAGGGATCCCGTCCAAAAATGGGGGCTGCTCAGCAGGGGCTGGCCCTGCATGACCAAGGAGAGAAGGCCGCCGGTGTAGCCTAGGGCAATGAAGGTGGCCATCCAAGGGGCCAGCTTGCGGTGATCCCAAAGCGGCTTTTGGGCCGATTCCGGCAGGGATCCCTCGGCTGCTAGGCGCAAGACCCGCCCCCGCCAGCCGGTCAGGCCGACAAAGCTGCCCATGACCACTACCACAATGCCCATCATCAAAGGATGTCCCCATTGCACGATTGGCTGGGGCAGGTTGAAGCCGGCAAAAAACTGGGCCACCGGCTGCAAGGCAGCCGTCAACCTCTCCGAAGTTGCCGACAGATCGGGCAGAGCCACACTCAGCATAGGGATCCCTCCACCTTCGGGACAACTACAACTTCTTAACAAATCTACAACAAACCCACTTTCGATGACAGATGCCGGCGGGAAGCTTCAGGGGGTGCAGCCGCAACGGTAAAATGTCTAGCGGTGAAGCCGTGGTCGGCCACAGATCTTCGGCTGCCGCCTGCTGATGAGCAAAACGGAGTTATTCACATGGCCAAGTTGTTGTTGGGGGATCAGTCCTTTGAAGTTGAGCTGCTGACGGATGTGCCCACCAATTGGCCTGGAATTAAAGTCATGTCCAAGGGCGCCAAACTGGATATCCCAGCAGGAACAGTGGTGAGGGTGGAGTCGGAAGATGACCATGTAACCGGCTCTTACAAGGTGGTTTATCGTCTGGCTCCCGCCTATCCTCGCAGTTGGCGGCTGCTTCTGGAGCGGGAGAGTGCCGCTGCACCGCAAGCGGAAGCGGCTCCAGCGACCAAACCTGCTCAGGTTGCCCCTTCGGCAGCCTCGTCCCTGCCCAACAGCGACAAGATCTTCACCATCAAGGTAGCCGGTCTGGTGGGAGGGGGCGTGCGCAAAAGCGTTGTCGAGTACAAAGTGCCCTTCAGCCGCCTTTCTCAAGAAGTAAAGCGGATTACCCAAAGGGGGGGCAAGATCGTCAGCATTACGGAGTCCAATTTGTTGAGCAACCTCGACTAACTTGCCTGGAAGGCATCTGGGGCGGTGGGCTTTGGCTCTGCTGCCACTTCTATGGGCTGGGGTGCTACCTGGGCGAGGAAAGGGATCCCTGGGCGTTTTGGAGGGAACCACGGGCAAGGGCTTCCCTATCCCCAACCAGGAGATGGGGGTGGTAGGCTGACGTTGGTTTTGCCGGTGAGGAGGAGGACATGACGTCTCGACAGCCGCCGACGCGCCGGGGCGGCCATCCAGTTCCTAGGGCAAAAAGGGGATCCCCCTTCCTGGGCCGAAGTCTTTCTAGCTCTGCGCAGCGACCGCCAACCCAGTTGCGCTTCCGGCTGCTCCGCTTCTTGGCTTTGTTGACCACAGTGCTGGGATTTGGGACGGGAGCCCTGGTGGCCTGGGCCACTGCCCATCCTGGTTGGGTGAGCCGCCTGTCGGGGCTGCTGCCACCCCCAGCCGAGTTGCCAGCGCCTCGGGCCGAGGCCAAGGCAGCCCGACAGCGCCCGCCCCTCCCCCAACAGCCGCAACTGCAGCGGGATCCCTTTGCGTTGGATCCCTTGGCCAGCCTCTCCTACGTGCCCGCCATCATGTATCACGATGTGGTGGCCGGCCGCAAAGAGGTTTGGTTTGACACCACGGCGGCGGAGCTGCGACAGCACTTTGAAGCCATCAAGCAGGCGGGGCTGATTCCCATCCACATCGACCAGCTTTACAAACACCTGCGAGATGGGGATCCCTTGCCGGAAAAGGCCATTTTGCTCACCTTTGACGACGCCTACCTTGGGCTTTACGAAAACGCCTACCCGCTTTTGAAGGAGTACAACTACCCCGCCACCTACTTTGTGCAGACCGGCTTTGTCGGCGTGCCCACCAGCAAAGATCACTTCACCTGGGATCAGATGCGGGAGATGGATGCCAGCGGGTTGATCGACTTTGCTGCCCACACCGTCAACCATCCCCCTGACCTACGGGTGCTAGACGATGCCCGCCTGCGGCGAGAGGTGTTTGACTGCAAGACCAAGCTGGAAGAGGAGCTGGGCCACCCCATCCACTACTTCGCCTATCCGGAAGGCAATCGGGACGAGCGGGTAAAGCAATACCTGGCCGAGGCGGGTTACTGGATGGCCTTTACGATGGATCCCGGCTTTACGGGACAGTCGCCCAACTTGCTGGAGGTACGGCGCTTTAACCAGTTTCGCATCACCGAGGCCATCATCGGCGCCCGCACCTTCACCCTCAGCCGCAGCCCCGACTACTGGCTGGATGTGACTCAGCCCCTGGCCCCGACCGATGAGGTCATTGACGGGGTGAGGATCCTCACCATCCGCGGCGGACGGGCAGCCACGGTGCACGCGGAGCGGCGCTACGAGGTGAGAACCTTGGCCCAGCGCTACCAGGCCGATGCCGGCATCAACGGCAGCTTCTTCTCCATTCCTTGGATCAACTCCGCCAGCAACGTCATGGTGGGACCGGTGATGGCCGCCAACCACAAGACGTTCATCCCCGGTCGCCCCGAAGACGACAAGGTGGTGCGCGGTCGCCCCCTGGTGCTGCTGGGCAGGGATCGGCTGCGCTTTGTGCCTTTTGATCCCGACACGATGACTCAGCTCGACAACCTTCGCCAGCTCATGCCGGATGTCACGGACCTGTTTGTGGCGGGCTTGTGGCTGGTCAAGGATGGCCGGGCCCTTTCGCCAGCGGAGATTGACTCGTTTCGCCTCTCTAGCGCCGCCGAGTTCCGACCCCGCGCCTTTTTTGGGGTGGACGACCAGGATCAGGTGGTAATCGGAGTTACCAAAACCCACGTCAACGCCGCCATCCTGGCTAGCCTATTGCCCAAAATCGGGATCCGCGAGGCGGTGCTGCTGGACTCTGGCTTTAGCACTTCGTTGGTTTACCGAGGAGAAATTCTGGCCACTGGCCATGCCGGCCCCAACCAGCCCAGCCGCCCGGTGCCCCATGCCATTTTGCTCTACGACCTAACCCGTTTGTGGAGGGAGGATCCCCAGCAGCAGGCAAGCGCCAACTCTCCCGGCAGCCGGCTGGAGGGGCTGGTGCAGTTGCTCCCCAGCGGCGACCAGGAAGTGGCCAAGGCGCAGCTGGAGAGCATCCTGGCCGGCCAGCGCACCCTCAAGCGGGGGGAGCGGGGCCCGGCCGTGGTGGCGGTGCAACTGGGCTTAAGCCGCCTGGCCGCTCAGCAGGGACGGCTGGATCTGCTCCCCTCTGGCCCCGATGGGGTGTATGGCAATGAGGTGGCCCAGGCAGTGGCAGAGTTGCTGTTGACCGATCGCGTCAGCGGGACGGAGTCCTTAGCTGGGGGCGGTGAGACGGGATCCCCGCAAACAACCCCCACTCCCCTGGTGGCGGGAACGGCAACCCTGTCCCGATCGCGTCCGTGGGACGGAGTCCTTAGGGTGGATGCCATCGATGCTCAACTGCTGCAACGCTTACTGGAGCGGGTTAATCTCGCCCCAGCCTCTGTGTTGGTGGATACCCGTCTGGAGCGGCCAACTTGGCCTCTGGAGCGCAAGCCGACCCGGAAGCTGCTGCCGAGAGCGGCTCTGGATTGACATACTCCCCACAGCCATAGCTGCAAAGAGTTGGTGAGCGCAGCGATTTAACCTCAAGCTGAGGCCAAAGCCAGGCTAGGCCCCCCTGGTTTGCAGGGTGAAGTTTCTCCCGGCAGAAGCCAGGCTGGTCGCGACTGTTGCGCGTGAAAGTGGCCGAGCGGGGTTGGGATCTGGGGGGAGTGAGAGATATCCTTTCTGGGGCGAGTTCTGCTATCCTGCTTTCAGGAATCTTTAACCTTTCTGATTTTCTGCCGCCTTTGATGGTTGTTGCTTCGGCCTCTCTTGCTTCAGCAAATCTGCCCCGCACTCTTCTGCCGGCGGAGATCGCCCATCTAGACAACCTCAGCTACAACGAACAGGGTTTGATCCCGGCCATCGTGCAGGACTACCTGGACGGGACGGTGCTGATGATGGCCTGGATGAACCGCGAGTCGCTGCAGAAGACTCTGGAAACGGGCCGCACCTGGTTCTGGAGCCGCTCCCGCCAGGCGCTGTGGCCCAAGGGGGAAACTTCTGGCCACGTGCAGTGGGTCAAGCAAATCCGCTACGACTGCGACAGCGACGCGCTGGTTATCTTGGTGGAGCAGGTGGGAGAGGCGGCCTGCCACACAGGGGCGCGAAGCTGCTTCTTCCGCACTCTCCCCGAGAAGGAAGGGGATCCCATGCCGGCCGCCGATACCCTGTCGCAGGTGTTTGCCGTGGTCAAGGCCCGCCAGGCGGATCCCCGGCCCGATTCCTACACCAGCAGCCTGCTGGCCAAGGGAGACAACGCCATCCTGAAAAAACTCGGCGAGGAGACGGCTGAAGTGGTGATGGCGGCAAAAGAGGGAGACAAGGCAGCCCTGGCCCGCGAGGTGGCGGATCTCTGGTACCACTGCCTCGTGGCTCTTGCTCATCATCAGGTGGATATTCGGGATGTCTATCGCCAGCTCCAAGCCCGCCGTTCCCCTCAGTGAAGGTGCTCTGTCCGAGGAGGGGCAGCTGCCTTTGGAGGAGATGGAGCAACCCCCCGCCAAGACCTACCTAGATTTACAGGCTGCGCGACGGGGCCAGGTGGATCTGGAAACCGACCGGGAGACTTTGGCCCGTTACCTGCGCGGCCATGGCCAGTGGATCCAGCGCTGCTTCCAGCCGTTGCGAGTGGAGCCCCTCTCTGCTGAAACCTACAGGCTGCAGTTTTTCCGCATGGGCGGGCTGGGGTTTGAGCTGGAGCCCAGCTTTGGGGTGAAGATCTGGCCAGAGGAAGATTACCTGTTTCGGCTGACTTCCATTGAGCTGCCGGGGGATGCCGCCCTGCCCTACTGGGTGGATTGTCGGGCCAGCTTCCGGCTGGAAGAACTACCGGGATCCCTGGCCACCACCCGCGTCCACTGGGATCTCCAGCTGAATATCCGGCTGCATTTGCCCAAGTTTTTGCAGGTTCTGCCGCGCAAGTTGGTTCAGAAAGTGGGCAGCCAGGTGGTGCAGCAGGTTACCCGCGGCCTCAGCGATCGCTTTACCCACAATGTCTGCAGCGATTTCTATGGCTCCATTGGCCGTTCCCATCACCCCTATCGCTTGGTTGCGGTGGAAGATGGGGCGTGATATGGTAAGGGGCACATGTGTTGCGGGCAGGCTGCTTGGTCCTTCCCGGCAACGGGCGATGGGGTTCGCCGCAACCGCCTCAGGCAGATCCTAGGGATAAAGTTTCTCTAAGACTTAGAGCTGGGGCTGATGACTCCTACTCTTCTGGGCAGATCCAGGGGGTGGGAGTCTTTGATGTTGAGTTCTCACCCCGCAGAAACGCGAACGGCTTTTTCTCCCTAGGCTGCCCTTCAACACGCGGACGGCGAGGAGAGAGGTTTTGTTGATGCTGGGCAGTTGGCTGTGGATCTTGGGGATGGGCTTTTTTGTCGGCCAGATCCTGGGCCGGCTGGGAATGCCGCCGCTAGTGGGGATGATCCTGGTCGGGATCCTGTTGCAAGAGGTCTTGTCCCCAGAGCTGTTGGCGGCAGCCGGGGATCTGCGCTTGGTGGCCGTCACGATTATCCTGATGAAGGCCGGGCTGGGGCTGGATCGGGAAAAGCTGGCCCAGCAGGGATCCGTGGCGCTGCGGCTGGGGTTTTTGCCGGCAGCCTGTGAGGCGCTGGCGGTGGCGCTCTTGAGCCGCTGGATCCTGGGGTTGGACTGGGCGACGGGGCTGCTTTTGGGCTGTGTAATCGGGGCGGAGTCGCCGGCGGTGATCGTGCCGGGGATGTTGCGCCTCAAGAGCTTGGGCTGGGGGGTGGCCAAAGGGATCCCGGACGCCATTTTGACCGGCAGCGCCCTTTCCGACGTGCTGCTGCTGTTGGGCTTTAGCCTGTTGCTGAGCTTTTTGGGGCAGGGATCTCCAGAGGGCCTTCGCCTGTTCGGCCTGGAGCTGTCGCCGCTGCAGTGGCTGCCGTTCCAGGTGGGGATGGAGATCCTGCTGGGGGTGGCCATCGGCTACCTGGGGGCGCGGCTTTTGGTGGCGCTCCTGGTGCAGCAGAACTGGACGCGCAACAGCACGCAAGAGGTGTTGCTGGCAGCCTGCCTGGCGCTGGGCCTGGTGTTGGCGTCGCAGGTGTGGCCCTATTTTTCCGGCTACCCGGCGGTGATGGCCCTGGGGTTTTTTCTCGTCCAACTGGATGGGCCGCTGGCGCGGCGGCTGCGGCTTGGGTTCGACGCCCTCTGGACGGTGGCGGAGATCGTGCTGTTTGTCCTGCTGGGGGCCTCTTTGGATCTGCAGGTACTGGGATCCCTGCTCTTGCCCGGCTTGCTGCTTTTGACCCTGAGCCTGCTGTTGGGCCGGGGCCTGGGCTGGTGGCTTTCCACGGTAGGGAGCAACTGGAACTGGCGGGAGCGGCTCTTTTTGCTGCCGGGCAACATGGCCAAGGCCACGGTGCAGGCGGCCATCGGCGGCATCCCCTTGGCCCAAGGGATCCCTGGCGGAGAGACCATCCTGGCCATAGCGGCCTTGTCGATTCTGGCCACAGCACCCCTAGGGGCTTGGCTGACCCAGGTCTTTGCCCCTCGCCTGCTGGAAAAAGGGGAGGTGGATCCCACCAAGGTGGGCAGCCAGGGCAAGGTGAGCTTCTTGGCAGCCGTCGATACTTCTCCCTTGGCCGAGGCAGTGCTGCGCAAGGCAGCGGATCTGGCGCGGCGGCTGGACGGGGAAGTGATTGTGCTCCATGTTACCGACGAGCCGCAGGGGAAGAGAGTAGAACAGTTGCGGCAGCTGGCCCAGCGCCTCTTGGCCGACATTCGCCACGAATTTTGCCTGGCCTCCGGGCCTTTGGCAGAGACCATCGTGGGCCTAGCCCAGGAGCGTCAGGTTACCGATATAGTCATGGGCAAGCGGGGCCAGCGCGGCTGGGAGCAAGTATTGCTGGGATCCACTTCGCAAGCGGTGTTGGAGACCAGCCCCATCCCGGTGATTTTGGTGGAAGAAGAGGAGTTCGGGAAAGCCAGAATTGACACTCCCACCGCCTAAAGGCGGGGGATGCTTACGCAGTCCACAAAAGAACCCGTAACGGCGTTGTCAAAGCGCCTCTAGACAGTTCCTTCACGCAAAGCCCCAAGGTTCTGCTGACTTTCTTAAGTAGGTTGGTGGCAGCATTCGCCTCAGCCTAGAGGGTCTCCACCCGTCGGGTTTTTCACCATAATTAGGTAGCTCATCTCCATCTAGGAAGCTTGCCTGCGAGCTGTACGCCTCCTCTACCTCAATAAACTCCATGCCATAATGCTGACATAATTGCGCAATACGCTCCTTGAACCGACCTGTTGGAATGAAAACAAAGTTTTGGTTAAAGCCGCATTCTTGTTTTTGTTCTTTGTTCCAACCAAAGACGATTCTCCCAATTGAGTGGTGTAAACAGAAGTCAATGACCTTGCGCGCAGCTTTGTGGATTGCATCCCGCATCCGCCGGTTTCTTTTTTCCGTAATTCGACCAAGCTTTTGCAATCAAAACCCCGGCAGCTTGTGAGTCTTGAGCCTAGCCAGCTCCTTGTTGTACCCCTGGTTAAAGGACTTGACTTTGCGGCCGTCAATGATGAAGCTATGTCCTAAGTTGCTAACGCACGTAAGCCAGTTGTTGACTCCGTGGTCAATTGCTAAAGCTTTTCTCGGATCCAGCGATTGAGGTCGAGCAGGCTTGGCATAGACCCACTTCAGCTACAGACTTGCAGGTCTGTTGCGCGGCGGAAACATACATTGCGATGAAGTGCTTGCTTTGGGTTCTCCCCATCTCAGCGCAAAGCTCACCATAGCTTGCCCATCGCTTCGTTTTGAAATAGACTTGTCTCGCATAGTACAAAGCACAGTTGCTTATTAGACTGTTGACACACTAATAGGGGGACTAGCTCTCTGTTCCTGACTATAACCTGCTGACAGCCGTACTCCATCATTGTTGGCAAGCGGCATGACAACCGCAGTCTGACATGGGCAAGCGATAGTGCGAGAGGAAAGTCAACGGTACAATCACTACAACCATGGTGTGGGGCTAGCGGTTGTTTATCTTATTTTTTGGCTAAAGAGAAGGAAAGAGGTCTTGGTGGGAGAAGTCAGGAAGAGGTTGTTTGAGCTATGAAACTATATCAACGACCCCCATCATGGGTAAGCGACCAAAGTCGCTAGCGGGCTTTTCCGCCCCGCACTCAAGTGCGGGGCTACCAAGCTATCCTTTTGTGTGGCTCGGCAAGCCCTAGGGGAAGTGGTGGAGCCTGTCTAGGCGAATCTAAGTCAGGTTTGAACTGGGGATCTGGTGGGGGGCAGGCACCGGACTGAGAAGCGCCCACCGTTGGGCAAAGGCTTAGCCAACAAGCTGGCAGAGGGTCTCTTGTCTTTCTCGGTCTTGTTCGGCCAGCTCCTGAATGGCCCGTTGGTACACCTGGGCGGGTGTGGATCCCTGGTCGACCTGCTTCAGCCAGCGCTGGGCCTCGTTGCCCTGTTGGAGCAGAGTTTGCAGGGGAGCCAAAAAGCAGCCCAGGCCCTGGGGTTGGCCGAGGCGCCACGCTTCGGTCAGCAGCTCTTCAATCCATTCCTGGGCCACCCGTTCTCGGCCCGTGCGCCAATCGACCAGACGGGCTCGCAAGGACTCGCGAGCAGCGGCCTGCTCGTTGGCCTCGCAAAGGCTCTCCAGCTCCGTCGGTGTCAAAGGCCCCCGCAAGGGATCCAGCGCTTCTGGCTGGGCCAGCAACTGCCAGAGACGGGCCTCTACCAAGGCAGTGATGGCCAGGGTCATCACCGGATCTGCCACCAGGTCGCAGATGCGCAGCTCCACCCGGTTGAGATGGTAGGGCCGCTCTGGGCCGTTGGGCCGCACAGAGGCCCAGAGGTGGCGCACATTCTGCATCGTGCCCAGGGCCAGTTGCTCCCGCATCCAGGCGATGTAATGGGCGTGATCCCGGAAGAAGGGCACCTGGGCCGGCGTTTTGGGAAACACCTGCCAACGGCTGGAATGGTAGCCTGTCACCTGGCCGTCCAGAAACGGAGAAGAAGCGCTCAGGGCCAAGTACAGGGGAGCTTCCGCCCGCAGCAAACGGCAGGCAAGAAAAATGGCCTCGCTATCCGGCAGGCCAACATTGATGTGAATGCTGGCGGTCACCACCCGCGTGCCGTAGGTGCGCTCGATGTAGTCGTGGTAGGGGTTGTCCGGATCCGAGCGCTCAAAGTGGTCGCTGCCGCCCAAAGCCAGCGTGCTCCCCGGCAACAGGGTGTAGGGGCCAAGGCGGCGCAAAAATTGCCGCAGTTGCAGCCGAGGCCGCAGCAGGGCACAGAGCAGATCCTCGTAGCGGC
The DNA here is from genome assembly GCF_054061455.1 of Thermostichus sp. OS-CIW-20. Classification (NCBI taxonomy): domain Bacteria; kingdom Bacillati; phylum Cyanobacteriota; class Cyanophyceae; order Thermostichales; family Thermostichaceae; genus Thermostichus; species Thermostichus sp. OS-CIW-20. The sequence goes on along the minus strand of NZ_JBSSEF010000003.1, from coordinate 105,437 downwards.
GAAGGGGCGGAGTGATGTACTCGACGTTGCGCCGATCTGGTTCTCGCACAAACCCCGGCAAAGCCTGGCAGATGCGATCCGACAACCCCACCACTTCTCCGGCGGCGGTGCCGGTGTACATCTCTACCTCAAAGCCCTTGGTCAACAGCACAGGCCAGCCTCCAGCCGCAGCCTCCTCAGTCTAACCTCTACCCATTTTCCCAGGGTTGTGTAGGAAAGGGTTTCTCGCACTACCGTACAATGTCGGCAACGCTTGAAGACGATCGTGGGGAAGGGGCGGCGTGCGGGATCCCATCTACATTCTGGGAGCAGGGCCGGCGGGCATGGCGGCTGCCTACCGCTTGACCCAACTGGGCTTCCCTGTGGTGGTAGTGGAACGGGAAGACAGGGTTGGGGGCTTGGCCAAAAGCATTTGCTACCGGGGGTTCATTCTCGACTATGGCCCGCACCGCTTTTTTACCAAGATCCCAGCGGTGCTGGAGCTGTGGAACCAGGTTTTGGGATCCGAACAAGTGACTGTCCGGCGGCTTACCCGCATCTACTACCGCAAGCACTATTTTCAGTACCCCATTCAAGCCTGGGAAGTCCTGCGCAAAGTTGGCTGGTGGGAAAGCCTGCTCATTGTTCTTTCCTACCTCTGGGCCCAACTTATCCCGCACCCAGCTCCCCAGAACTTTGCCGACTGGGTCAAGGGAAAATTTGGTAGCCGGCTTTTTCAGATGTTCTTCAAGAGCTACACGGAAAAGCTCTGGGGGATCCCTTGTACCGAAATCAGCGCCGATTGGGCTGCCCAGCGCATCAAAGGTCTCAGCCTTGGGCAAGCCATCCGCAAGGCCTTGGGCTGGAAGCGCGGTTCGGTCAAATCCCTGATCGACCAGTTTCAGTTTCCCCGCCTGGGATCCGGACAGCTCTACGAAAAAATGCAGGAGTTTTTGCTGGCTGAGGGTCAAAAGGTTTGGCTAAATACAGAAGTCATCGCCCTTAGACATCAGGGATCCCGGATTGTCAAGCTGCAATTGCGCAATCTTCAGGATGGAAGTGAAACATGGGTCTCCCCCTCCCACGTCATCTCCTCGATCCCTCTGACAGTTTTGGTGCAGAGCCTACAGGAGTTGCCTCCTCCAGAGGTACTGCAGGCAGCCCGCAACCTCAAGTTTCGCAACACCGTTTTGGTTTATCTGATTGTGGAGGGATCCCAGCTTTTCCCCGATAACTGGCTGTATATCAATGAACCAACAGTACAAGTTGGTCGGGTAACCAATTTTGCCAATTGGTCGCCGGCTATGCTCCCCAACCGAGAACAAACCCCCTTGTGCTGTGAGTATTGGTGCAACTTTGAGGATCCCTTGTGGCAAGCCCCTGAGGAGGAATTGCTGGCTTTGGCTGAGAGGGAGCTGCGCCAAATTGGCCTGCTCCAGGATCAGAAGATCTGCGGTGGCTTTGTGGTGCGCCTGCCCCGCACCTATCCCATCTACGCCGGCAGCTACAAAGAAGACTTGGCCATTTTGCAGAGGTATCTTGGCGAGTTTGAAAATCTGCAACTGGTAGGCCGCTACGGCTCGTTTAAGTATAACAACCAAGATCACAGTTTGCTGATGGGCCTGCTGGCTGCTGAGAACATTCTCCAACCCGGCAGCCACGATCTCTGGCAGGTGAACTCCGATGACGATTACCAAGAGGAGATTAAAGTGCCATCCCCACCCGCAAAGGTGCGACAATGAGCTTCCCTCCTAGCCACCTCTTGCAGCACAGCCGGCAGCATCTGGTCTCTTTTGCCGTCCAAGTTTTGCTTCCCGCTGTGGCTTTGACGCTGCTGCAGATTTTCTTGATCTCCTTTTGGAGCCAGGAGGATGACTATGCTTCCATCTTCAAGGGTTTAACCCAGCGCGATAGCTACTGGTACCTGAGCATTGTGGAGCGGGGGTATCAGTTTGTGGGCTTTGACAAGATTGCCTACGAGCAGAGCAATGTGGCCTTCTTTCCAGGCTATCCCCTGGCGGTGGCCGCCATGAGCCGCCTGTTGGGAGTTGACCCTGAACTGGGGCTTTATCTCACTGCCCAGCTCTTTTGCTGGCTGATGTGGATTTACCTTTTCCTGTTTTACCGCCGCTGGCAGATCCCCCCTCTTGGGCAAGTTTTGGCCAGCTTAATCATCCTGGTCTATCCCAGTAGCTTCTACTTGGTAGTGGGCTACAGCGAGTCTCTGTTTCTGGCTAGCCTGCTGGGTTTTTTCTACTGGTCCATGGACTTGAACGCTCCCTGGCCGGCGTTTCTAGCCGGGATCCACGGTTTGGTGATGAGCGCCACCCGCATTGTGGGTTTGCCGGTGGCGCTGGTTCCTCTGCTGCGACTATCCCACCCTTGGTTTTGGACAGCCAGCGCTGTTGTTCTGGCCTTGTTGGGTGGGCTGGGCTTTTTCCTCTCCTGCCAGCTCCGCTTTGGCTGTTGGGATCTCTACCTGGAAATGCAGCGCTACTTTGGCCCCAGTTCTTTCGATTATTTGGCTATTATTCGACCTCGTACTTATGCCCCCCTCTTTTCTAGTGGCTATTGGCAGTCCTTGCTCTCCTTTTCCGAGGCTTTGGGGGCTGGGATATGGGCCATTTCCCTCAGTCAACTGTTTGTTCTCCTCACGCTGGGATCCCTAATTATTACAGGCCTGCTGGATGGGTGGAGTGTCCTGGCCGGCAAGAGCCGGCGCTGGCAAGAGCGGCTGGGGTTTCATTTGGCTGCCTGGGCCATGTTCTCTATTTCCGTGGCTGGCATGAGTGCCGTGGCCCAGAGAAGTATGATCCGCTACTGCCTGCCAGTCCACATCCTGCAGGTGCTGACCTGGCTGCATGGGGTTAAATACACCAATTTCAGCTTCATCCCGCAACAGGTGCGTCCCTATCTTGGCAGTGTCCTGAGGCTGGGCTACTGGATCTTGGCTTTAGTCTTCTTTGCCCTGAATCAAGTCCTCACCTGGCGCTACGTCCAGCATCTCTGGGTGGCTTGATTGAACTTCCGTAGTCAAGAAGGAGAATGCGCCAATGAGTTTGCGCCCTTGCCACCTGTTGCAACAGATTTGCAGACTTTTAGTTGGCTTTTCTGCTCGGATTTTTTTGCTGGGCCTAGCGCTGACTGTTTTGCAAGTGTTAATGATATACCTTTGGACAAAACACAGCGACTATGCTTCTGCCTTTACAGCCCTGAGCCAGCGCGATAGCTACTGGTACCTGAGCATTGTGGAGCGGGGGTATCAGTTTGTGGGCTTTGACAAGATCGCCTACGAGCAGAGCAATGTGGCTTTCTTTCCGGGCTATCCTCTGGCGGTGGCCATCATGAGCCGCCTGTTAGGAGTTGAGCCGGAGCTGGGGCTTTATCTTACTGCCCAGCTCTTTTGCTGGCTGATGTGGATTTACCTTTTCCTGCTTTACCGCCGCTGGCAGATCCCCACTCTTTGGCAGGTTTTGGCAAGTCTAATAATCTTGGTTTATCCTAGTAGCTTCTACTTGGTAGTAGGTTACAGCGAGTCTCTGTTCGTAGCCAGCCTGCTAGGTTTTTTCTACTGGTCAATGGACTTGAACTCTCTCCGGGCGACACTTTTGGCTGGGGCCCACGGTTTTGCGATGAGTGCCACCCGCATTGTGGGTTTGCCGGTGGCGCTGGTTCCCCTGCTGCGGCTATCCCGCCGTTGGTTTTGGACGGCAGGCGCCGTTGTTTTGGCCTTGTTGGGGGGGCTGAGTTTTTTCCTCTACTGTCAGCTCCGCTTCGGTCGCTGGGATCTCTACATGGAGATGCAGCGCTACTTTACCGGCGTCCAGGCCAATTACCAAGCCCTTTTCCAGGCTCATACCTATGTTCTTTCCCCTGAGCGATGGCAGGTCTTGCTCTCTCCTTCTGCACCGCTGCAGGATCCTGGCCTGTGGTCTGATGCTCTCAGCCAACTGTTTGTGTCTGTTACGCTGGGATCCCTAGTTGTTACAGGCTTGCTGGATGGTTTGAGTGTCGTGGCCGGTAAGAGCCGGCGCTGGCAGGAGCGGCTGGGGTTTCACCTAGCTGCCTGGGCTATGTTCTACATCGCTGTAGCCGGCATGAGTCCCCTAGGCCAGCGAAGCATGATTCGCTACTGCCTACCGGTTCACCTCGTGCAAGTGCTGGCCCTCCTGCACTGGGCCAAGCACACAGATTTCGGCTTCCTTCCCCTGTGGGCGCGCCCCCACCTAAGCAGAGTTCTCAAGCTGGGCTATGGGCTTCTGGGCCTGATCTTCCTCGTCCTCAACCAGATCTTGACCTGGCGCTACGTCCACCATCTCTGGGTGGCTTGACCCTGCTTTCTTGAGGATAGGATGTGAGGGATCCCGACTTCTCACCGACTGAGAGCTGTGGCGTTTTCCTCTCCCCACAAGTGGCCTCGGCAGAAATCGTCCCTGCGAGTGGCTCAGCCCATCGAGCCCACCAAAATTTACCCCTGCCCCTGTTGCCACCAAGGTCAGTTGCGCCTGATTACCCTGACTGAGGCTTTTGGCTGCAGCCGTTGCCAGCATATTTTCGCCATCACCCCCGACCGTTTGCACATTGAGCAACTGGCCGTCTCCTACCCCTACCGTAAAATCTGGTTCTGGAACGGCCATCAGTGGGTGTTGCACCGGCAAAGCACTTTCCAGGGATCTGCGCTCTTGGGCCTCACCCTCAGCCTGGGGGTTGCTTTGGCGGTGGGGTTTCTGGGCGTGTTGCTCTTCCCCAGCCAAGCCCAGTTGCTCAGTTGGTTCCTGATTCTTTGCCTGTTGCTGACGCTGTTGATGGTGACGGCGATCCTGCTGCTGCGGCGGCCTTGAGATGCTTGGGATCGTTGCCAGGGATCCCTAGTTTCAGCCCTTGTGGATCTAGCCATTTCTTGTTAGCAGTGGTCAGGAGCAGGTCTGTCGTCGGTCAGCCGGGCAGGAGGGAAGCGAGTGACCGATTTTGGTTCAGCCTTTGACCTCAGCACCACCCTGCGCCAGGTGCGCCGCTTGCTGCCTCAGCTCCAGCGCTTGAGCGGCGAAACCAAACGCCAGGCCCTGCTGGCTCTCTCGCGCTGTTTGCTGGAGCGCTCCGATCTGCTGTTGGAGGCCAATACCCTCGACCTGGAAAGCTGCCGCGAGCAAACCCTGCCGGAGTGGATCCTCAACGGCCTCAAGCTTACCCCCGAGCGCCTGCAGCGATCCGCCCAGTTGCTTGCTCTCCTGGCCCAACAGCCGGATCCCATCGGGAGCCTGGAGAGGGGGTGCCGTCAGGACAACGGGCTGTTTATTGGCCGCTACCGCGTCCCTTTGGGGCTGATCGCCTTGGTCTACGAGATCTACCCCGAGTTTGCCTTGAATGGCATTGGCATGTGTCTCAAGACGAGCAATGGCGTGATCTTGGCCGGCAGCGGCCCCATCCAGAAAACCCATCAGGCCCTGGTCAACCTGTTGGCAGAGACCGCCTACGAGCACGGGATCCCGGAAGGGGCCATTCAAACCCTCCCCGCCCAAGACCAAGCGACCGATCCCCAGGCCGATTCCCCACTGTTGCTGTTGTTGCAGCAAACCCGCTATGTGGATCTGGTGATCCCCTGCGGTCGCCCCGGCTGGGTGGAGTTCCTGTTGCAGGCCAGCAAAGTGCCGACTCTGGTCACGCATCTGGGGTACGGCCACATCTATGTGGATCGCACCGCTCCTTGGCCTTTGGTGAAGTCGGTTTTGTTGGATCCCTTGGCTCGCTATGGCCCAGAAGGGATCCCGATCTATCAGCCCCTCACCCTTTGGCTGCTGATCCACACCGATTGGGCCGCCCATCATCTGACCGCCCTGATTGAAGACTTGCTGGGTCAAGGGATCGATATACAGGCAGCAGCCCCCATTCTGGAGCGATTCCCCCAGCTTCAGCCGCTGGGGGAAGGCTTTGACTCCACAGAACGGCCTCATCTGCGCCTCCAGCCCGTTGCCGACCTGACGGAGGCGATCGCCTGGATCAACAAAAATGGCTGTCGTCAATCGGAGACGATCCTCACCGACAGCCAATCGGCAGCCCAGCGCTTTCTCCAGGAGGTGGATGCCGCCCTGATCCACATCAACACCTCTCCCCTCTCGGCAGGCCGGGGAGCCGGGATCCCCACCTTGGGAGCGTTTCGCGACCTGTCTTTGGGCATTTCCACCCAGCGGCTGCACGTGCGCGGGCCCATCGACCTGGAAGCCTTGACAACGGTGAAGGTAGTGGCTCAGGGTGACCTGTAGCAGGGGAAAGTTGGGATACCGAACTGCTGTTCTCCCCAAAAGCCAAGAGATGGCGTGAGACTAGAAAGGGAGGAATGCCGGCCCCGTCGTCCGACGTCCAACCCAGCCCAACAGACAGGGGGGAGAACTCCTTTGGGGATTGACCTGCGCAGTTACGTGTTTTTGGATCGGCTCCAGCCCCAGTACGCTGCTTATCTGGGCACGGTGGCCCAGGGCTTTTTGCCTCTGCCAGGGGATACTTCCCTCTGGGTCGAGATTTCCCCCGGCATCGAGATCAACCGCGTTATGGACATCGCCCTCAAAGCCACCTCGGTAAGGCCGGGGCTGCAGGTGGTGGAGCGCCTCTACGGCCTTTTGGAGGTACACTCCAGCAACCAGGGGGATACCCGCACTGCCGGTCGGGCCATCCTGGCGGCTTTGGGGGTGAGCGAAAAGGAGCGCCTCAGGCCGCGCATCATCTCCAGCCAGATCATTCGCAACATCGATCCCCACCAAACCCAGTTGATCAACCGTTTCCGCCGCGGCCAGATGCTCCTAGCCGGCCAAACCCTCTACATCCTGGAGGTGCAGCCGGCAGGCTATGCCCCCCTGGCCGCCAACGAGGCAGAAAAATCGGCCCGCATCAACATCCTCGAAGTGATGCCCTTTGGCAGCTTTGGCCGCGTCTACTTGGGCGGGGAAGAGCAAGATATTCTGGCTGCCTGTCGGGCTGCCGAGGAAAGCTTGGCGGCGATTTCTGGCCGGGATCCCCTACTATTGCCCGAGGAGGTGTAGCCGTGGCAACATCGGAGCCCAAACCTTCCCCAAAACCTGGCTCGCCCCTGCCCCCAGGTCGGGATCCAGCGGCAGATCGGGTGAGGCTGCTCACGGAACTGGCCGCCCCCTACCGCAGTCTGCGGCGCTTTGTCTACCTGGCGGTGGGTTTTTCGGCCACCATCGGGGCATTTGTATTTTTCTTTCGAGCCTTGGCAGGGCGGGATCTGGAGACCACCCTGCCCAGCTTGGCCTTACAGTTAGGGATCCTGGCCGGCGCCCTCGGCCTCAACAGGCTGGAAAGCCACTCCCAGCAAAAGCTGGTCAGACGGATGAAGCAGCGCCTTAGCAGCCAAAAAGACTCGCCCCGTCCGCCCGAGGGCGATGCCCCGCTTTAGGGCAGGGACGGCTAGCCTGTCAATAGTCCCAGTCCCCTTGGCGGGGATCGGAGTCGTCTTCCTCGTCGGCGCTGGGAAGATAACGGCGGGCTTCCTGGGGCCACTTTTGGGCTATTTGGATGGCAAGAAAGGCCGCGAGAGCCACTAAAACTGCCAAGGTGAGAATTGGAATCGCCAGGATCACCACTGCGCCCAACACGTAGATGGCCACCTTGGGCAAGGAAGGATCCACCCTCCAGCCACGCCTGTACACCCAGTCGGTGAGCTGCCGATCCCAGCGGCGCAGGCGAGGTATGTTCTCCGCATAGATTTCCTGGAGAATGCCGGCCAAAACGGGCCCCAGGCGGTGCATTTGGCTTCGAGTTTGCCTTCTCCAATTCCGCAGCGAGCGTCCCATTCGTAGGATCCTTGCCCTGTCCTTCCTCAGGCAATCCTAGCCCAACCGCGAGGGCGACCTTCCCGTCGGCGCGGCAAGGGATCCCTGGGGATGTAAATTTGTTTGAACATTTGGATCGCAGATCGGGGTGGTTTGGCAGGACTACAGTACACTGAAGGCACCCGTGCAGTGGTGTTGCTGCCACGCCCTTCGGTAAACCTTTTTTTAATCTTTCAAACAGCTCGACTGGAGAACGCTAATGGCTCACACGGTCAAGATCTACGACACCTGCATCGGCTGTACTCAGTGTGTGCGGGCCTGCCCTACTGATGTGTTGGAAATGGTGCCCTGGAAGGGGAACAACAAGGCCGGCATGATTGCCGCAGCCCCCCGCACCGAAGACTGTGTTGGCTGCAAACGCTGTGAGACTGCCTGCCCCACGGACTTCTTGAGCATCCGCGTCTACCTTGGCCCCGAAACCACCCGCAGCATGGGCTTGGCTTACTAAGCCATCGGCAGGTTGGGTTGCAATTTTCATTTGAGACAAGCCTTCCTACTTTCAGCGAAACAGCCTCTCTTCAGCCCCTCCTGGCTGGGAAAAAGTTGGGCGGGCTGTTGCTCTAGTGAACGGGTTTATCGGAGAGGAGGGATCCCTCCTCTTTTTTTCTTCAAGGGTCGAGGTAGAGCCGGTGTTGGCGAATGTAGTGCTCCACAGCAGGGGGCACCAGGTAGCGGATGGATCCCCCCTTTTGGATTTGCTGGCGCAGGTAGGTGGAAGAGAGCGTTAGGGTGGGGGCGTCCAGGATTGCTGCCCGGATGGGCAGCTTTGCGGCCACCGACCGCAGCACTTGGGCGGCGTCGCCGGCATCGATACGGGGGGCAACAATCCAATGGCAGAGGCGGGCCAATTCTTCCGCCTGGTACCACTGGGGCAGATCCCGCAGGGCATCCACGCCGATAATCCAATACCACTGGGTATCCGGCTGCTCTTGCATCAGGCTGCGCAGCGTCTCGATGGTGTAGGAGGGGCCGGGACGGCGGATCTCCAGGTCGGAGCAGGCAAAGCGCTCGTGGTCGGCAATGGCCAGCTTCACCATGGCCAGGCGATCGGCTTTGCTGGCGCCGGCGGCCAAGGGCTTGTGGGGAGGATCCCCTGCCGGCATCCACAGCACCTGATCCAGGTTGAACTGCCAGAGGGCCTGCTCCGCCATGATCAGATGGCCGTGGTGGACGGGGTTGAAGGTGCCGCCCAGAATGCCAATGCGGCGCTGCTGGGGATCCGGAGGGCTCATGGCTGCCGGCTGAGGTAGGTGATGGCATCCCGCAGCCACTCTTCCGTTGGGCGGGGTTGGGAGGGCAAAGCTTGCAGGGCCGCTTGAATTTCTTGGAGGCTGTAGCCGAGGGCCAGCAAGGCCATTTCCACCTCTTCCCGGATGGCCGGAGGCGGCCCGCCGGCCAGGGGGCGATCGGCGTTCTCCAGGCCTTGTCGCCAGTGGGCCAGCTTGGTTTTCAGCTCCAAGGCTAGCCGTTGGGCCGTTTTGTGCCCTACCCCTGGCGTGAGGGAAAGTAGGCGCACGTTTTCGGTCACCACTGCCTGAACCAGCTCCGGCAGGCCGAAGGTATTCAGCAGAGCCAAGCCCAAAGCCGGCCCCACCCCCGAAACTTTGATGAGCTCCACAAACACATCGCGCTCGGCTGGCGAGCCAAACCCGTACAACACCAGCTCGGTCTCTCGCACCACCAAGTGGGTAAACACCCGCACGGGCTCTCCGATGGGGGGCAGTTGCTTGAGAAAACGCGCCGGGGCCTTGACCCGATAGCCGATCCCCTGCACCTCAACGGTGAGGCTACTGCGCTCTCCCCATTCGATGGCGACGAGGTGGCCGCTCAAAAACGCGATCATGCTGCGAGTCCAATCCGTGTTTAGGATACGCTGCTCGGCTACAGCTCCAGAGTCGGCCGAGCAGAATCTAAAAGAATCTAGAATAAGAAAAGCTTAAATAACAAAAGCTTACAAGCGACCTCTATGGCTTCAACATCGGCATCGGCCACTCCTATCTCGGCACGCTGGATTTGGCGGGGGCAATCCGTCCATTACGTCAAACAGGGCGAGCAGGGGCAGCCTTTGCTTTTGGTGCACGGCTTTGGGGCTTCCACCGACCACTGGCGTAAAAACATTCCCGAATTGGCTCAACACTACCAGGTCTATGCCATCGATTTGCTCGGCTTTGGCCGTTCGGCCAAGCCCAACTGGGACTATCGCGCCGAGATCTGGCGGGATCAACTGCGGGATTTCTGTCAACAGGTGATCCGGCGGCCTGTGGTGGCCATTGGCAACTCCCTGGGCGGCTATGTGGTGCTCAGCCTGGCGGCAGAGTGGCCGGAGTGGGTGCGGGGGGTGGTGCTGCTTAACGGGGCAGGCGGCTTTTCCACGGTTAAGGGATCCCCATCTGGCTGGCGGCAATGGCTGGGTGGCCTGGTAGGCTGGGGCCTGCGCCAGCGCCTGGTGTCTTACCTATTGTTTCAGTATTTGCGGCAGCCGCGGGTGATTCGCTCCAAGCTGAAGCAGGTCTATTACGACCCGGCGGCAGTGACGGATCAACTGGTGGAAGACATTCATCGCCCCACGCGGGATCCGGGGGCTGCCGATGTGTTCGTGGCCCTGATGCGGGGCGGGCAGAAGGGGCGCTATGTGGACGAGCTGCTGCGCAGCTTGGTGCGCCCCCTGTTGTTGATTTGGGGCGAACGGGATCCCTGGATGCGGGTCCGCGAGCGCTCTAAGCTCTACCGGGCTCACTACCCTCAGGCGGTGGAATACTTCCTGGAGGCCGGCCACTGCCCTCACGATGAGCGCCCCGAAGAGGTCAACGCCCTGATCCATCGCTGGATCGAGCTGGGGATCCCGGCCACCACCTCTCCTCCCCTTTCCAAAGCAGCGCCGGTCTCAGACCTGCATCCTTAGCCTTGGGAGCTAGGCGGGCTTGACTGCCAGCTCCGGCGGCGGATCCCCTTCCAGGCCGATGGCGTACTTCAGCCATTCCCGATGGGATCCGCTGCCGACGGCTTTGGAGATTTCAAAGTAAAGGGTGCTGTGGGGGCGGCGGGGCTGGCGGAGCAAGGGCATGCCGGCCTCCCAAGGGGTGCGATTCCCTTTTTTCACGTTGCAGCGCACACAGGCGCTGACTACATTCTCCCAGGTATCTTCACCGCCGCGGGAGCGCGGGATCACGTGATCCAGGGTTAGGTCTTCGCCGTAACAGCCGCAGTACTGGCAGCGGTGCCCATCGCGGTAGAGGACATTGCGCCGCGTCAGGGGGATCTCCTTGTGGGGAACGTGAACGTAGTGGCGCAGGCGGATGACGGTGGGCAGAGGGATGTTGCCGTAGACTACTTTGCCATTGTGCTCGATTTGCTCGGCCTTGCCCTTGAGCAAAAGGACAACAGCTCTGCGCCAACTGGTGATGTTGAGCGGCTCGTAGGAGGCATTTAAAACCAAAACCTTGCCCATAGTGCTACGCACCGCTGACGAAATCCCCTACCGGATCTGAAAGGCGCCAGCTCTCTTGAAGTTACGCAAAATCTTAACACAGCTTTAGAGGCGAGGTAGCCCACTTCACTCCGGTAAAACCTCGGGTTCCCTTCCCTCTGCCGGCTCAGCACAACAGGATCCCGACGTGGTGGATCGAGATCCCGAGGCACTTTCTAGCCCTTGCTGTTAGAGCCGGCCCTAATCCCAGGCAGGGTGGGCTTCGGCTGCTGAGGCTGCTCCGGCTCGCGGCCGAAGTTGGTAATCAGAGTTAGAGATTGGGCTTTTTCAGCTCGATTTGCTCCCCGTCGGCCTCCCCAGCCGTCACCTGTAAGGTGGCCTTGCCGAGGTTATCCCGGAGATCCTCTGCCAAAAGACCGGAATCCCCCCAGGGGCAATCGGGCCTTGCGCCGGATCTGTCCTTTGGGATCATCTCAACCGGTTTCATTTGGTGAAGCTAAGCATCCCGGCTCTGGAGCAGGTTTTGCAACACCGGATGCAGTTGCTCTTGGATTTTTTGCTGCTGCCGAGGGATCTGACCCAGCACGGGGAGCCAGAAAACCACGCTTGGTTGGCAGAGCGGCTGGCCCGTTTACCTTTTCCGGCTTTTGTGGTGCCCGGCAACCACGACGTGCCCCAGCCCGAGGCATTGGCAGAGTTTCCCCGCTACTACCGAGCTTTTGGCTATGAGGACGGGCTTTCCACTTTCTTTCCACTTTCTTTCCACTTTCTAGGAACCCCCCCGAAGGGGGAAATCTACCCCCATTAAACCCACGCAGAGCAAGGAATGCAAGGCCCATTGTGGCTAGGAACGGGATCCCTCGATGTGGGAGTAGGGCTCCAGGTGGATGGTGACGCGCACCGGCCCGTAGCGCTGCTGCAGCAGTTGCTCCACCGCTTCGGTAAGGCGATGGGCCGACTCCACATCCAGCGGCTCCACCACCATGTGCATTTCGATAAAGATCATCTGCCCCGGGATGCCGCGGGAGGTGATGTCGTGGCAGTCGAGGATCCCGGGCAGGCTGAGAACCAGCTCCCGCAAGGTTTTGGGGGGGATAGCCACCCGGTCGGTTAAGAAGGGAACGTTTTCCCGCAGCACTTCCCAGCCGCTCCAGAACACCAGCAGCCCCACCGGCACCGCCAGCACCTGGTCCAGCCAAGGGATCCCCCAGAAGTGGATCCCGGCCAGACCCAGCAATACCGTCAGGGTTACCCAGACATCGCTGAGGGTATGGCGGGCATCGGCCAAGAGCAGCGAGCTGGCCAGCGCCCTGCCCCAGAAACGTTCATAGACGGCCACGAAGAGGTTGATCCCCAGCACGCCCAGCATCAGCGTCAAGGTCAACCCCTCGATCCGGAGCTGCGGCGGCTGGGGTGCAAAAAACCGTCCCACCGCTGCGCTGAGGATCTCGAAGCTAGCCATGGCCAAAAGGGCAGCGATCCCCAGGGCACCGATTGCCTCAAACTTGCTGCGGCCATAGGGATGTTCCTCATCCGGCTCTGGCGAGGAAAAGTGGACCGCCACCAGGGCAAGGAGGTTGCTGGCGCTGTCGGTAACACTGTGCAGGGCATCGGCCACCAAGCTTAGGGATCCCGTCGCCAGCCCCAGGGTTAACTTGATGGCAAACACCAGGCTATTTAGCCCCAACGTAACGTACAGCACCCTCTGCACCTGGCGCTGACGGCGGCTGGCTATGGCGGCAGAATCGGGGAAGCTCACCGCTGGGGAGCCTCAGACCAAGCCGGTTCAGCTTTATTTTGCCACCGACTCCCCCTAGGGGCCGACCTTCTTCGAGGGGATAGGAAATGCGGGCCGGCGGGGTATTTTAGAACCAAGCACCGACGCGAGGGGGAGGCGGCCATGGACATGGCGGTCGTGGGAGCTGGCTATGTGGGGTTGGTAACCGGCGCCTGTCTGGCCCACCTGGGCCACAGCGTTATTTGTATAGACAACAACCCTGTCAAAATCGAAAACCTGCAGCGAGGTCGTCTGCCCATCTACGAGCCCGGCCTGGAAGAGCTGGTGCGGGAAGGCGCCGAGGCTGGCCGGCTGCACTTTACCACCGACCTGGGCCTGGGGGTGAAGGCCAGCGAAGTGATCTTCATTGCCGTGGGCACCCCGGCTTTGCCCAGCGGCGAGCCAGACCTGCGCTACGTAGAGGCTGTAGCGCGGGAGATCGGCCAGCACCTAGACGACCGCTACCGGGTTATTGTTAACAAGTCTACTACCCCCATCGGCTCCGGCGACTGGGTGCGCATGCTTATTCTGGACGGGGCGGCCGAGGCCGCCAAGCAGCGGCTAGGCAGCCAGGCAGAAAAACAGAAGATGGCCATAGCGGGCGGGGATCCCACCCCCTCCTCCCTGGCTACCTTGGACAGGTCTCCCTGGGTGCCGCCCTTCGACGTGGTGAGCAACCCCGAGTTTCTGCGGGAGGGCAGCGCCATCCACGATACCTTTTACCCCGACCGCATCGTGATTGGCTCCAACAGCCCCCGGGCCATCGAGATCCTGCGGCAACTTTACGAGCCCATCCTTAGCCGCCAGCAAGGCTTGGGCGGGGATCCCGTGCCCTTGCTGGTCACCGACCTGGCCTCCGCCGAGATGATCAAATATGCCGCCAACGCCTTCCTAGCCACTAAGATCAGCTTCATCAACGAGATTGCCAATATCTGCGAGCGCACCGGCGCCGACATCCTCCAGGTGGCCGAAGGGATTGGCCTCGATAAGCGCATTGGCCGCGCCTTCCTCAACGCCGGCATAGGCTGGGGGGGGAGCTGCTTCCCCAAGGATCTGGCCGCTTTGATCCAGACGGCGGCTGACTACGGCTACGAGGCCAAGCTGTTGCGGGCTACTGTCGAGGTCAACCGTGAGCAGCGGCAGCGCTTGGTGGAAAAGCTGCAGCAGGCCCTTAAGGTGCTTAAGGGCAAGACCATTGGCCTTTTGGGCCTCACCTTCAAGCCCCACACTGACGACCTGCGGGATGCGCCGTCTCTAACCTTAATTGAGCAGCTCCACCGCCTGGGGGCCAAGGTAAAAGCCTATGATCCCATTGTCTCGGCTTCGGGAATGCGGGAGGGCCTAGCCCATGTGGTGGTGGAAACGGACGTGTTCCGCCTGGCCCAGGATTGCGACGCCCTGGTGCTGGTGACCGAGTGGCCGGAGTTTTTGTCGCTGGATTACCGGCGCCTTGCCGAGCTGATGCGGCGGCCCCTCATCCTCGACGGCCGCAACTGCCTTGACCGGCAGGCCGTTCAGCAGGCGGGCATTACCCTGATTGGAGTGGGCTGGTGAAGATCCTGGTTACGGGTGGTTTGGGGTTTATCGGCTCCCATCTGGTCAGCCGTCTGCTGCAGGAGGGCCACACGGTGATCTGCCTCGACAACGGCTACACGGGGCGGGAGGAGAACCTGCAGGCCCACCGCAACAACCCTGCCTTGACCTTGCTGTGGCACGACGTGGCCGAGCCGCTGCCGCCGGAGCTGGAGAAAGCGGGAATTGAGCAAATCTACCACCTGGCCTGTCCCGCCTCGCTGCCCCACTACCAGGCGGATCCCATCCGCACCATCCGCACCGGCGTCTGGGGCACCTACCACCTGCTGGAGCTGGCCCAGAAAACGGGGGCCAGGTTCCTGCTGGCCTCCACTTCAGAAGTGTACGGGGATCCCCAGGTGCACCCCCAGCCGGAGGACTACTGGGGCCATGTCAACCCCATCGGCCCGCGGGCCTGCTACGACGAGTCCAAGCGCCTGGCCGAAACCCTGACCTTTGACTGGCAGCGGCAACACCAAACCGAGATCCGCGTGGCCCGCATCTTCAACACCTATGGCCCGGCCATGCGGGAAGACGATGGCCGTGTGGTCAGCAACTTCATCGTCCAGGCGCTGCGCGGCGATCCCCTCACCGTCTATGGCGATGGATCCCAGACCCGTAGCTTCTGCTACATCTCCGACCTCATCGAGGGCCTGGTGCGCCTGATGAACAGCCCTTATCCCGGCCCCTTTAACCTGGGCAACCCGCAGGAGGTCACCATTCTAGAGTTGGCTCGGCAGGTTTTGGCCCTCACCGGCAGCTCTTCTCCCATCGTCCACCGGCCTCTGCCCACAGATGATCCCAAGCAGCGCCGGCCCGATATCGGCAAGGCCCGCGCCCTGCTGGGCTGGGATCCCCAGATTCCTCTGCAGCTTGGCCTGGAGCTGACTATCCCCTACTTTCGCCGCCGGCTGGGCCTGGAGTAGAGGATCCCTCTTGTCCTGGCGGGGCAGGCAGGAGGGTGGGCAGAGCTCGACAAAACCGTCATAATACGGAGAGAGGCCGTCTTAAGCCTTCCATAACCTCTGCCTAGGTGGGATCCCTGTAACTTTGGATACTTACCCTTTGTCTCTCGAAGAGCCGACCACCTGCATCTCCCTGGAGTGCTATGGGCTGGGAGTGGAGAGAGAGCCTGTGGGCGCCTTTTTGACCGTGCTCTGGGGGGCCAATATGGGCATGACCTTTCCCTTGGGGGAAACAGCGGTAGTGGGGCGCAGCTCCCAGGCTGACATTCAGCTCTGGGATCACGCCGTTTCTCGGCAGCACTGTCGGCTGGAGAGAGAAGGGGGAACCTACATCCTCACCGACCTAGGCAGCCTCAACGGTACCTATGTCAACTGGCAGAGGGTAACTCGCCTTCCCTTGGCCGATAGGGATCGCATCCAGGTGGGAAATAGCCTGCTGCAGTTTGCCTACTATGACCGGCTGGCGGAGGCTTTCTTTTTCCAGGTCGCTGCCGCCGCTCTCTACGACCCGCTCACGGGGCTGCACAACCGTCGGTTTTTCCTAGAGCACCTGCAGAGGGAGATGGCCTTTGCCCGCCGCCATAGCTTTCCCCTCCACTTGCTTTACCTGGACTTGGACAACTTCAAGCTCATCAACGACCGCTGGGGGCATTTGGCCGGGGATCAAGCCCTGATCCAGGTGGCCCGCCAACTGCAGGACCAGGTTCGCCAAGAGGATCTGCTGGCCCGCATGGGGGGCGACGAATTTGCTCTCCTGGTGCGCGGGATCCCAGACTCTCAGATCCTGCAGTTGGCCGGGCGCCTGCAGCAGGCCGTCCAATCCCTTCCCCTAGAGGGGGGAATTCCCCTCACCTGTAGCATCGGTGTCGCCTCTTTGCTCCGGCTTCCAGCAGAGACTTCTGCACAAAGCTTCCTAGCGGCAGCCGACCAAGCCCTCTACCAGGCCAAAAGGCAGGGGGGCAGCCGGGAAGTGTTGCTGTAGGTCTTAGGATCCTTCTACCAAGCTGGCGTAGGCCTCGGCGCTCATCGTGTCGTCGAGATCTTCCGGGTTGGTCATGCGCACCTTGATCAGCCAGCCATCGCCATAGGGATCGTCGGCAATGCTCTCTGGGCTGTCCACCACTGCTTTGTTCACTGCCACCACTTCCCCCGAAACAGGGGCATAGAGATCCTCGACCGCCTTAACGGATTCCACCGAGCCAAAGCTTTCGCCCTTTTCAATCTCTGTTCCTTCCTCGGGCAGGCCGACAAAGACAATATCTCCGAGCTGATCGACGGCATAAGCCGTGATCCCAATCACCGCAATGTCATCCTCAACGCGGATGTACTCGTGGGTGTCCACATAGCGCAGATGGGGCGGATACTCCAGGGCCATGCCGTTTCCCCTGCTAGAATTCAGTGGATTATTCTAGGGTGAACCCCTGGGGCTGGTAAAGCTCTCCCAACTTGACACCTAGAGGAACTCCATCAGCAGCCGATTCACGGTTTGCGGCGCCTCCTGCTGCGCCCAGTGGCCGCACTCGGGGATGTATTCTTTGCGAATGCCGTTGGGGAAAAAGGGATCCATTCCCTCGGTCAGCTCGCGGCTAAGGGCAAAGTCTTCTTCTCCCCAGATGAGCAGGGTGGGGGCGAAGATCGGCCGCAGGGGCTGCAAAAACAGGTTCTGCAGAGTGGGCAGGCTAAACAGGTGGCGGTAGTAGTTAAGGGCAGAGGTGAGCACCTTGGGTTTGGCGAGAGCCTCTTGGTAGATCTTCAGGTCGTGTCGGGTGAAGGCACTCTTGCGCACCGAGGTCTCTCGGAAGATGCGCTGCACCCAATCGCCCAAGTTCCACTGGAGCACCCACTCCGGCAGCCAGGGCAACTGGAAGAAAAACAGGTACCAACTGCGGCGCATCTGGTCCAAATTGGTCAAGAACTCCCGGCGAAAGCAAGCGGGGTGAGGAGAGTTGAGCACGGCCAGCTTGCGGATCTCCTGGGGAAAAAGTTGCGCCCAGTGCCAAGCAATAGCCCCTCCCCAGTTGTGGGCCACCACTACCGCCCTCTTGGCCCCAAAGTGATCCAGGAGGCCGCGGACATCCGCCGTGAGGGTATCTAGGTCGTAGCCGTGATCCGGCTTGTCGGAATCGTTGTAGCCGCGTAGATCGGGGGCCACCACGCAAAACCGCTGCGCCAACACCGGGATCTGGTGCCGCCAGGAGTACCAAAACTCCGGGAAACCATGCAGCAAGATGGCCAGCTCCCCTTCCCCCTGGGTGACGTAGTGCAGTTGAATACCATTGGTGAGGGCATAGCCGTGCCGCCAGCTCCCCATCTTGGCGGCTACCTCAGCAGGAAGGCGTCGGATCCCTGCTTCTGTCATCTCGTCTGCTCTTTGGCCGAACCCATGATTTGGTATCCAACCATACTAACCTTTGTCGCTCTCTTGCTAACGGGGAGTTTAAGGCATCCTGGGAGAGAAGCTGCGGCTGCAAAGGTCAGATGAAAACTAACACAACATCCCCCCAGAAGATCGCCATTCTAGGGGCGGGAGCCTGGGGAAGTACGCTGGCTCTGCTGGCCCAGGCCCAGGGGCACCGAGTGCAGGTTTGGGACCGGCGCAAAGATCTGGATCTCAAAGAGGTGCTCCAGGGATCCCAAATCCTCATCTCGGCAGTCTCGATGGCAGGGGTGCGCCCCGTGGCCGAGGTTGTGCGCCAGGTGGGGATCCCACCGCAGGTTATTTTGGTCTCAGCCACTAAGGGACTGGATCCGCTCCAACTTTTGACTCCTGCCCAAATCTGGGGGGCTGCCTTCCCCAACCAGCCGTTGGTGGTGCTCTCCGGGCCTAACCTTTCCGCCGAGATCCGCCAGGGTTTGCCGGCAGCAGCAGTGGTAGCCAGCCGGGATCTCTGGGCAGCCGTGCAGGTGCAGCATGCCCTGGCTTCAGAGCGCTTTCGCCTCTACACCAGCAGCGATCCGCTGGGGGTGGAGCTGGGAGGCATCCTGAAAAATGTTATCGCCATCGCCGTGGGGGTGTGTGATGCGCTGCACCTGGGCACCAATGCTCGGGCTGCCCTGGTTACCCGCGGCTTGGCAGAGATGATCCGGGTGGGATCCCGCTTAGGGGCGCGGCCTGAGACCTTCAACGGCCTCTCAGGCCTGGGGGATCTGCTGGCCACCTGTCACAGTCCTCTGAGCCGCAACTACCAGGTGGGCTACGGGTTGGGCCAAGGTAGGCCTTTGTCCCAGGTTCTGGCTGAAATCGAGGGCACTGCCGAAGGAGTTTACACCGCTCCTGTCGTGGTCAAGATCGCTGCCCAACACAACATCCGGGTGCCTATCACCCAGGAGGTGCATCGGTTGTTGCAAGGACAGACCACCCCCACTGCTGCCCTGGCCAGGCTGATGGAGCGACAACTCACCTCGGAATAAGACCCTCACCCCCCTGCCCCTCTCCCTCTGGGAGAGGGGAGTTAGGGATAAACGTTGCATTGCTATTTGAAATGACCATAGCCGCAAATCCGCGGATGAGGAAAGGGGTTCTGCACCGTATCAGGATTTTTGCAGAGGGTTAGGGTACCAGAATGAGCCATTTGGCGGAGCTTTTTTCCCCAGAGTTTTTCTATGCTGTCTCTGTAGCTTCCCTGTTCGTTCCCGCATCAACTCGGCTCTCGGTTGTTCCAGGAAGCCGACGGCCAGCCCAAGGGATTGGGGGTTTCTTGTTTGCTTTTTTACGAAGCCACATGTCCAAACGCATCTTGGTGATTGAAGACGAACCCGCCATCCGCACCTATTTGCAGAAAGTGTTGCAACGAGCTGGGTACGACACTGTCGCGGCCAGCGATGGGGAGGAAGGATTACAGATGGTGCACGCTCTCCTGCCGGATTTGGTGTTGTGCGATGTGGTCATGCCCAAGCTGAACGGCTATGGAGTGTTAGATGCTGTGAGATGGGGTCGGTCCACTGCCCACATCCCCTTTGTCTTTCTCTCCTCGAAAACCAGCCGAGAAGACATGGAAGAAGGGCTGCGGCTTGGCTCTAATGCCTACTTAACCAAGCCCATCGACCAAAATCACCTGTTGAGAGCAATCGCCGCCCAACTGCTCTGAACTCTTAGCTATAGCCATTTACTATTGGGATAAAACTTCCAGGGAACCGAGAAAAGTTTTCCGGATCCCTGCCGGCTGTAGCTAAGGGGTCAGCGCCTGGTGTCGCTGTCGCTGTTGCCGTTCCAGGGCCTCGAACAAACCCTGAAAATTGGCCTCGCCAAAGCCCGTGGCCCCGCCTAGCCGTTGAATGACTTCAAAGAAAAAGGTGGGCCGACCAAAGAGGGGCTGGGTAAAGGTCTGCAGCAGAAGGGGGCGATCCTGGCCATCAGAAGCGGGCAGGGTAGCATCCAGAAGGATCTGCTGCTCCACCAGGTCTTGCCAGGAGATGGCCTGCCCAAGGGCAGAACGGAGCGCCAACCCCAGCTCCCTTTCCAGGCTGGTGTAGTACTGCGGCGCCACTTGCAAAAAGTCCACTCCCCCCTGCCGCAACCGGCGCAGGCTGGCAACAATGTCTGAGCTGTGCAGCGCCGCGTGCTGAATGCCCGGGCCGCCATGGGCATGCAAAAACTCCTGAATCTGGGAAGCGGCACAGGTGGGCTCGTTGATGGCCCATTGGATCCCCGCTTCCGGATCCCCCACCACCACGCTTTCCAGGCCGGAGGTGGCGGTGCCGATGCTGTAGCGGTACAGCCGCCGCCAGCCCAGCACCCGCCCATACCAGTCGGCTGCCGCCTGCAGGGATCCCTGCTCCACGTTCAACACCACGTGATCCCAGTGGGAAAACAGGCCCGCTTCGGCAGGGGCGGCATCCAAGGGGCCAGGGATCAGAGAATGCCGGATCCCGTAGGGGGTGTGGAGGCAGAGCGCCGCTGCTGCCGGGATCCACGCCAGTTGGGCGCCTCGGCCCCGCAACAGCTCCGCCAAGGCCGGTAGCTCCTGCTCTCCCACCGCCAAGGCCACATCCACCACCCCCGGCCCATGCCGCTGCAAATGGCGGTCCACCTCGTCCCCCGCCCGTGCCGGCTGAGACAGGCGCAAGCGCAGGGATCCCTGCTCCAGCTCCAGGGTGTTGCCGGCGTCGCTTGCCACCCGGAAGCCCCAAACCCGACAAAAGTGTTCCCGCCAACGGGGCAGATCCCAAAGGTAGAAGTGCAGGTGGTGGATCCCTTGGACAATTCGAATGGACGGGTTCATAGAAAACTTCATAGAAAACGCACTGCTAACGCGAACACCAGGTCTTCTGGTGGGGCAACCGGGGCTGCCCTACCTCAGCATAGGTCGGCCCTTCGGCGAGGGAAAAGGTCAAAACTCTTTCCAGCAAACTCTTAAGACAACATTAAAAAACACGGTTAAAAATGCGCCCACAAAAACATCTTCCCAGGGCAAGAGACTAAAATTGAAGTGGGCGAGGTGTAGGGCCAACATCTAAAAAAAGAAACAGCAGAGTTGCTAAAAGCTCTCCCTCAAGTGAGTGGCTAGACCTTCCCTTTTGCAAAGATTGTTGTAGCTTTTGGCAGCTGCTGAGGCGTCGCCTCGCCCTGTCGCCAGCCTATTGGCGGAGTTGTTAGGCGTAATAGCCGGGAGGATTGTTATGATAGCAAGCGCGCAGCGTTCTGTAGCTTTATCTACAGAATCGAAGGCCCAAAAAACCACAGAACGCAAAGTATCCGATCAAACGATTGGGAGAGATTTTCTGCCGGGACGGTGGCAACGCTGCATTGATGTCCGAGATTTTATTCAGCGCAATTACACTCCCTACACCGGCGACGAAAGCTTCTTGGCGCCGGCCAGCGAACGCACGCAGCGGCTGTGGGCCAAGGTTAAGGATTTGATGGCGCTGGAGCGGGAGCGGGGGGTTTTGGATGCCGACACGGACCTTCCTTCCAGCATCACCAGCCACCCGCCGGGCTATATCGACCGGGAGCTGGAGCAAATTGTAGGCCTACAGACCGACAAGCCCCTGAAGCGGGCCATTATGCCGTTCGGCGGCATCCGCATGGTGGAGACGGCCCTCAAGGCCTACGGCTACGAGCTGGATCCAAAGGTTAAGGAAATCTTTACCAAGTACCGCAAGACCCACAACGACGGGGTTTTCGACGCCTACACGGAGGAGATGCGCCGCTGCCGCCGCTCTGGCATCATCACGGGCTTGCCGGACGCCTATGGGCGGGGCCGCATCATCGGCGACTACCGGCGGGTGGCCCTCTATGGGGTGGATCGGCTGATTGAGGACAAGGAGGCGCAAAAAGCCAGCCTCGACCTGGACACGATGGATGAAGAAACCATCCGCCTGCGGGAGGAGCTCTCGGAGCAGATCAAAGCCCTACACGAGCTCAAGGAAATGGGGGCCAGCTACGGCTTTGACCTGGGCCGTCCGGCCAGCAACGCCCGCGAGGCCATCCAGTGGCTGTACCTGGCCTACCTGGCAGCCGTCAAAGAGCAAAATGGCGCTGCCATGTCCCTGGGGCGGGTCTCCACGTTCCTAGACATCTACATCGAGCGGGATCTGCAGGCCGGGATCCTCACCGAGGAAGAGGCCCAAGAGCTCATCGACCACTTTGTCATGAAGCTGCGCATGGTCAGGTTTTTGCGCACGCCGGAGTACAACGAGCTCTTTAGCGGGGATCCCACCTGGGTAACCGAGTGCATCGGCGGCATGGGGCTAGATGGGCGGCCTTTGGTGACCAAGACCAGCTTCCGCATGCTGCATACCCTCTACAACCTTGGGCCGGCGCCGGAGCCCAACTTGACCGTGCTCTGGTCGGAGCGGCTGCCGGAAGCTTTCAAGCGCTACTGCGCCAAGGTCTCCATCGAAACCAGCTCCATCCAGTACGAAAACGACGACTTGATGCGCCCCTACTGGGGGGATGACTACGGCATCGCCTGCTGTGTGTCGGCCATGCGCATCGGCAAGCAGATGCAGTTTTTTGGAGCGCGGGTGAACTTGGCCAAGTGCCTGCTCTATGCCATCAACGGCGGTCGGGATGAGATCTCCGGCGAGCAGGTGGCTCCTGCTTTCGCCCCCATCACCGCCGATGTCCTGGACTACGACGAGGTGTGGCCGCGCATGGCGCAGATGATGGCCTGGCTGGCCAAGACCTACGTCAACACCATGAACATCATCCACTACATGCACGACAAGTACTGCTACGAGCGCCTGGAGATGGCCCTGCACGACCGGGACGTGCTGCGCACCATGGCCTTTGGCCTGGCCGGCCTGTCGGTGGTGGCGGATTCCCTCTCGGCCATCAAGTACGCGCGGGTGCGGGCTATCCGGGACGAGCGCGGCCTAGTGGTGGATTACGCGGTGGAGGGGGACTTCCCCAAATACGGCAACAACGACGACCGGGTTGACCAGATGGCGGTGCAGTTGGTGCAGACCTTCATGGCGGAGCTGCGCAAGCACAAGACCTACCGCAACGCCATCCCCACCCAGTCCATCCTCACCATCACCTCCAACGTGGTCTACGGCAAAAAAACCGGCAACACCCCCGATGGGCGGCGGGCCGGCGAGCCCTTTGCGCCGGGGGCCAACCCCATGCACGGCCGGGACACCAAGGGGGCGGTGGCCTCGCTGGCTTCGGTGGCCAAGCTGCCCTACGACGACGCCCTGGATGGCATCTCCAACACCTTCTCGATTGTGCCGGCGGCCCTAGGTCGCACCGCCGAGGAGCGGGTTGCCAACCTGGTGGGGCTGCTGGACGGCTACATGCGGGATGGCGGCTTTCACCTCAACGTCAACGTCCTTAACCGCGAGACCCTGCTGCAGGCCATGGAGCACCCCGAGCTCTATCCCCAGCTCACCATCCGAGTGTCTGGCTACGCGGTGAACTTCATCAAGCTCACCCGCGAGCAACAACTGGATGTGATTAACCGCACCTTCCACCAACACTTCTAACGGAAAACGGCGGAGTGGGGGATCCCGGAAGGCTGCCCGTAGCAGGGTCGAGGGAAGGGATCCCCCCTCCCCAAGCAAGGAGGTTCGATGAGCTATAGCGTTTTGGACTTGGTTAGAGACTACGCGGCGGGACGGCGCGATTTCCAGGAGATCGAGCTGCCCCAGGCCGACTTGCGGGGCATCCACCTAGCCGGTGCCGACCTGCGCTCTGCTGATTTCAGAGGGGCCAACCTGGCAGGCGCCAACCTGCGGGGGTGTGACCTCAGCTTTGCCGATTTCACCGGCGCCAACCTATCGGGAGCGGATCTGCGGGGATGCCTGCTTTTCGGCAGCGATTTCCGCGGTGCCCTCTTGGAGGGGGCTTTGCTGGATCACGCCGATTACGATGCCTATACCCATTTCCCGGCGGGCTTTGATCCCAAAGCCCATCGCCTGCACAACATCTCGGCAGGTGTTTCCCAGTAGGGGGGTCTTTCCAGGGGTTGTCAACTGTTAAGCAAAACCCAGTTCGGGTAAAGCCCAAATCTCAAAAGAGACAAAACCATGGTGTGCGCAGCATAGACAGCAATTGGGAAGAAAACCTCAAGATTAATTGATATTTTGCAAAAGCTGTTGAGGATAGAAGTATGGATACCCCGCTCAACCCCTTGACGCCGATAACCGGCCGCATTCACTCGGTCGAGACCTGTGGCACGGTAGATGGGCCAGGGATCCGCTTTGTTATCTTTCTGCAGGGCTGTCCTCTGCGCTGTCTGTACTGCCACAATCCCGACTGTCGGGATCCCAATGCCGGCCAGGTGGTGACGGTGGATTCCCTCATGGCGGAGATCCAGCGCTGCCGCAACTACTACCTCAAGGGCGGGGGAGTCACGGCCAGCGGGGGGGAACCGTTGATGCAGCCCAACTTTGTGGCGGAGATTTTCCGCCGCTGCCATGAGCTGGACTTGCACACGGCTCTAGATACTTCCGGCTATGCGCCCTTGGGCGTGGCCAAGCCGGTGTTGGCCCATACAGACTTGGTGCTACTGGATATCAAGTCCTATCTGCCGGAGCTCTATCGCAAAGTTACCGGCGTTTCGCTGCAGCCCACTCTCGATCTGGCTCGCTATTTGGATCAGATTCACAAGCCCACCTGGATTCGTTTTGTGCTGGTTCCCGGGCTAACAGATCCCGAGGAAAACATCAAGGGCTTGGCCGAGTTTGTGGCCACGCTCTCCAACGTGGAGCGGGTGGAAGTTTTGCCCTTTCACAAGATGGGGGAATACAAATGGCAGCAGTTGGGATTGCCCTATACCCTCAGCGATGTTCAGCCGCCTACTCCTGAACAGATCAACCACGCTTTGCAGATCTTTCGCGAGCGGGGATTGGTGGCAGTTTAGTTTATCGCTGGAGCGACAGCAACAAAACTAGAGCCAATTCTGACTTGAGCCAGCCTGATCCCAAAGTCATCTCTAAAGTCCTTAGGCTGTCTCCAAGGTAATGCTAAGTTGAACTTAGTTGAACCCAATAGTCTAGCAGCTTGCCAACTCTGGTAGCTCCAAAAATGAGGAGGGATCCCCGGTGGAAGTGCGCGTAACCTACCAAAATGGCGTTCAATTTCAAGCCCAAAGCCGCGGCCATCGCATCCTCAGCGATCAGCCTTTGGACAACCACGGCCAAGATCAGGGAATGACGCCGCCGGAGTGGTTTTTGGCCTCTTTGGGTGCTTGTGTGGGGTTCTATGCCGTCAAGTATTTGGAAGCGCGGCAGTTGGATCCCAAAGGGCTGGAAGTGGTTGTTACCGCAGATAAAGTCGAGCACCCTGCCCGCCTAGACAACATTTGCATTCGGGTGAAAAGTGGGATCCCGCTCGACGAAAAACACCAAAAAGGGTTGGAAAAGGCAGTCGATGCGTGCATCATCCACAACACCCTTACCCATCCCCCAAAAATGACCACTGAGATCCAGGTTCCCGCGCCTGTTGGCGCTTAGCCGGTCAGCAGGCCCATGGAGTCTTGCAGCAATTTCTAACGGTTGCCTCAACTTTTAACCTGTATGGATGTAATTTTGGAGGATCCACCTATGCCTGTCACCAACCTCGAGGAACTGGAAGCTCTGATCCAACAGG
Source organism: Thermostichus sp. OS-CIW-20 (assembly GCF_054061455.1). Lineage (NCBI taxonomy): Bacteria > Bacillati > Cyanobacteriota > Cyanophyceae > Thermostichales > Thermostichaceae > Thermostichus > Thermostichus sp. OS-CIW-20. The sequence continues at coordinate 79,837 of NZ_JBSSEF010000003.1, read as the reverse complement.
TAAAAGCTGCCCAGGCTGAGTATGCCACCTTCACCCAGGAACAGGTGGATCGGATCTTTCACAAAGCTGCCCTGGCCGCCAACAACGAACGGATCCCGCTGGCCAAGCTGGCCGTGGAAGAGACCGGCATGGGGATTGTGGAAGACAAGGTGATCAAAAATCACTTTGCCTCTGAATACATTTACAACAAATACAAACACGAGAAAACCTGTGGCGTCATCGAGCGGGACGAGAGTTTTGGCTACGAGCGCATTGCCGAGCCGGTGGGGCTTTTGGCGGGCATTGTGCCAGTCACCAACCCCACTTCGACAACCATTTTCAAAGCTCTCATCACCCTGAAAACCCGCAACGCCATCATCTTTTCCCCTCACCCCCGCGCCAAACGATGCACCATTGCCGCGGCCAAGGTGGTCAAGGAGGCGGCTGAGGCAGCCGGTGCGCCTGTGGGGTTGATCGGCTGGATCGACGAGCCCACCATCGAGCTGTCTCAGGCTTTGATGCAACATCCGGAGGTGAAGTTGATCCTGGCCACCGGGGGCCCTGGCATGGTCAAGGCGGCCTATTCCTCCGGCCACCCCTCGCTGGGTGTGGGGGCGGGCAACACGCCGGCGGTGATCGACGCCAGCGCCGACATTCCCACAGCTGTCAGCTCGATCTTGCTCAGCAAAACTTTTGACAACGGCATGATCTGCGCCTCGGAACAGGCGGTGATCGTGGTGGAGGCCGTTTATGAGCAGGTGAAGGCGGAGTTTTGCCATCGAGGGGCCTACTTTTTGGATCCGGAACAGACGCAAGCGGTGCGCCGCATTCTCCTCAAGGATGGCCGTCTCAATCCAGCTATTGTTGGCCAATCGGTGCAGACCATCGCTGCTCTGGCCGGGATCCAGGTACCCGAAGGCAGCAAGCTGCTGATTGGGGAAGTGGAGAAGGTGGGGCCCGAAGAGCCGTTTTCCTACGAAAAATTGGCTCCTGTTTTGGCCCTCTACCGCGCCAAGGATTTCCCCAGCGCTGTCGATATGGCCGTCCAAGTGGTCAATTTCGGGGGGCGGGGCCACACCTCTGTTTTGTATACCGATCCCGCCAATCGGGACGATATTGCCTACTTTGAAAATGCCCTACAAACAGCGCGGGTGCTGATCAACACCCCCTCTTCCCAGGGAGCAATTGGGGATCTCTATAACTTCAGGCTGGATCCCTCGCTCACCCTAGGCTGTGGCACTTGGGGGGGCAATTCGGTCTCGGACAATGTGGGGCCGCGCCACCTGCTCAACATTAAAACGGTGGCCTACCGGCGGGAAAATATGCTCTGGTTTCGGGTGCCGCCCAAGATCTACTTCAAGCCGGGATGTCTACCGGTGGCGCTGCGGGAGTTGGCCGGCAAAAAACGGGCTTTTTTGGTTACCGATAGGCCCCTCTTCGAGCTGGGCGTGCTGCAGGCGGTTACCCGGGTTTTGGACGAACTGCAGATCAAGTGGGATGTCTACCACGACGTGGAGCCGGATCCCACCCTCAGCAACGTCAACCGCGGCCTGGAGCAGTTGCGCCAATTCCAGCCGGATGTGATCATCGCCGTGGGGGGCGGATCCCCGATGGACGCGGCCAAGGTGATGTGGCTGATGTACGAGCAGCCGCAGGTGGAGTTTGAAGGCCTGGCCACGCGCTTTATGGACATCCGCAAGCGGGTCTACGAGCTGCCGCCGCTGGGGCAAAAAGCCCAACTGGTCTGCATCCCCACCACTTCCGGGACGGGATCCGAGGTGACGCCCTTTGCCGTAGTCACCGACGACCGGGTGGGGATCAAGTACCCACTGGCCGACTACGCCCTCACCCCCAGCATGGCCATCGTGGATCCGGATCTCACTTTGAAGATGCCCAAGAAGCTAACCGCCTACGGCGGCCTCGATGCCCTTACCCATGCCCTGGAAGCCTATGTCTCGGTGATGGCCAGCGAGTTTACCGATGGGCTGGCGCTGCAGGCGATTAAGCTGCTGATGACCTACCTGCCGCGGGCCTACGAGAAGGGGGCCGAAGATCCAGAAGCGCGGGAAAAAGTCCACTACGCCGCCACCATTGCCGGCATGGCCTTTGCCAACGCCTTTTTGGGGGTGTGCCACTCCTTGGCCCACAAGCTGGGATCCACCTTCCACCTGCCCCACGGCCTGGCCAATGCCCTGATGATTACCCACGTCATCCGCTACAACGCCACCGACGCCCCCTTTAAGCAGGCCATCTTCCCCCAATACCGCTACCCCAACGCCAAGCACCGCTATGCCGAGATTGCCGATTACCTGCAGTTGGGCGGAGCCAATGATGATGAAAAGGTCATGCGCCTCATTGAGGCCATCGAGGAGCTCAAGCGGAAGCTAGGGATCCCGGCTACCATCCGCGAGGCCCTCAGCGAGAGCGAGCAGGCGTTCTACGACCGTCTGGAGGCGATGGCGGAGCAGGCTTTCGATGATCAATGCACCGGCGCCAACCCCCGCTACCCGCTGATTCAGGACATGAAGGAGCTGTACGTCTTGGCCTACCGGGGCTGCCGGGTGGAGGCTGCCCTCTACCACCAGCCGGAGCCGGTGTTGGCCTAGTCACCAGACATTGAGGAGTAAGCCCATGCGGCGCCGCCCTGACCCCAGCCTCGACATCTGGAAGGCCAGATCCCACCCCTTAGATCCCATTTTTCTGCCCCGCTCGGTGGCGGTGGTGGGGGCAACAGAGCGGGAGGGCAGTGTTGGGCGCACGGTCTTGTGGAACCTGATCAGCCACCCGTTTGGGGGCACGGTCTACCCGGTCAACCCCAAGCGGCACCAGGTGTTGGGCATCCGGGCCTATGAGCGGCTGTCTGCTTTGCCGGAGCCGGTGGATCTGGCCATCATCGCCATCCCGGCAGCCGGGGTGCCGGCGGTTATTCAAGAATGCGTCGAGGCCGGCGTCAAGGGAGCTATTGTCCTCTCGGCGGGCTTTAAGGAAATCGGCCCCGAGGGGCTGGAGCTGGAAAAGGCCATCCAAGAGGCTGCCCGCGGCAAGCTGCGCCTGATTGGCCCCAACTGCCTGGGGATCCAAAACCCCCACACGGGCCTAAATGCCACCTTTGCGGCCCAGATGGCCCGGCCCGGCAACGTGGGCTTTATCAGCCAAAGCGGGGCCCTCTGCACCTCGATCCTAGACTGGAGCCTGCAGGAAAATGTCGGCTTTAGCGCCTTTATCTCCCTGGGATCGATGCTGGATGTGGGCTGGGGGGATCTCATCGACTACCTGGGCCAGGATCCCCATACCCACAGCATCGTCCTCTACATGGAATCCGTCGGGGATGCGCGGTCGTTTTTGTCGGCGGCCCGCGAGGTGGCGCTGAGCAAGCCCATCATCGTCATCAAGGCGGGGCGCACCCAGGCGGCGGCCCAGGCGGCGGCCTCCCACACGGGATCCCTCACCGGCAGCGACGCGGTTTTGGATGCGGCCTTCCGCCGCTGCGGCGTGCTGCGGGTGGATCACATTGAAGATCTCTTCGACATGGCGGAGGTGCTGGCCAAACAGCCCCGTCCGCAAGGGCCCCACCTCAGCATCCTCACCAATGCCGGCGGGCCAGGGGTGCTGGCCACCGACGCCCTCATTCGCGCCGGCGGATCCCTGGCCTCTCTTGCCCCGGAGACGCTGGAGCAGCTCAGCCAGATCCTGCCGCCCCACTGGAGCCACGGCAACCCCATCGACGTTTTGGGCGATGCCGGGCCGGAGCGCTTTGCCCAGGCGCTGGAGATCGTGCTGCGGGATCCCGGCAGCCAGGGCTGTCTGGTGATCCTCACCCCCCAGGCGATGACAGATCCCACCGCCACGGCCGCCAAGGTGGTGGAGACCTGGCGGCGCAGCGGATCTCGCCAACCCATCCTGGCCAGTTGGATGGGGGGAGCCCTGGTGGATGCCGGCGAGCAGATCCTCAACCAGGCCGGGATCCCCACCTACCGCTATCCGGATCAGGCGGCGCGGGTGTTCAGCTATCTGTGGCGCTTCAGCGACAACCTCAAGGCCTTCTACGAAACCCCCGCGCTGCCCCCTGCAACAGCGGTCGAGCGCGAGAGGGTGCAGCCAATCCTCAGCCAAGCCCGGCGGCAAGGTCGCACGCTCTTAACCGAGGTCGAGTCCAAGGAGATCCTAGCCGCCTACGGGATCCCGGTGGTGCCCACGCGGGTGGCCGAGAGCCCGGAAGCGGCTGTAGAGGCCGCCGAACAAATCGGCTACCCGGTGGTGCTCAAGCTCTACTCCCACACCCTCACCCACAAGACCGATGTGGGCGGCGTGCAGCTCAACCTGCCCGATGCCGAGTCGGTGCGGCGGGCCTACCGGCAGATCCAGACCAATGTTGCCGAAAAAGCCGGATCCCAGCACTTTCAAGGGGTGACGGTGCAGCCCATGGTTCCCACCAACGGCTACGAGCTGATCCTGGGCAGCAGCGAGGATCCCCAGTTTGGGCCGGTGTTGCTGTTTGGCAGCGGCGGCCAATTGGTGGAAGTGTTCCAGGATCGCGCCATCGGCCTTCCCCCCCTCAACACCACCTTGGCGCGGCGCCTGATGGAGAATACCCTCATCTACAAGGCCCTCAAGGGGGTGCGGGGGCGCCGAGCCGTCAAGCTGGAAGCGCTGGAACAGCTTTTGGTGCGCTTCAGCCAACTGGTGGCCGAACAGCGGGAGATTAAAGAGATCGACATCAATCCGCTGCTGGCTTCCAGCGAGGGCCTGCTGGCTTTGGATGCCCGCGTCATTTTGCGAACCGAGCAGGATCCCCAGGTGCCGTTGGCCATCCGCCCCTACCCCAGCCAGTACACCTGGCCCTTCCGGGACGGCATCACCATCCGCCCCATCCGCCCTGAAGACGAGCCGCTGGTAATCCAGTTTCATCGCCACGTCTCCGACTACAGCATCTACCTGCGCTACTTCCACCCCATCAAATACAGCGCCCGCATCGCCCACGAGCGCTTAATCCGCATCTGCTTCAACGACTACGACCGCGAGATCGCCCTGGTGGCGGAAAAACAGGAGCCAGAAGCCACAATCCTCGGCATCAGCCGCCTCTCCAAAAGACACGGCCTCCCCGAAGAGGCGGAGTTTGCCCTGCTAGTGGCGGATCCCTATCAACGGCAGGGGATCGGCACGGAGCTCTTGACCCGCCTGATTCAGGTGGCCCGCTGCGAAGGAATCCGGCGTCTGGCCGGCGAGGTGCTCAGCGAAAACGAGGGCATGCGCCGCCTGTGCAAGCGGCTAGGGTTCCAGTTGCTCCCCTCCCCGGAGGATCCCGGCCTCCTCAATGCCACGCTGGATCTCGCTGCCGACGCGGCGCCCCCCACCCCCTGCCCCGCCTAGGGATCCCTGGTCTAAAAACGGTTTGCCGACTGGATTACCGTAGAATAGTTCCTTAGCCTCCAACCTCCCCTCGCCTTTTGGGAGAGGGGTTGGGGGTGAGGGACGGAGAAGTGGAGAAGTTTTTGGGGATGGCGGTGAAGATGGAAGGGGCAGCGGGGAAGCCATTGGGGATCCCTTCACCCGTCGCGGTGGCCTGGTGGGGGAGAGCGGGGCGGTGGCTGGCGGTGGGATTCCTTCTGCTGGGGCTAGGTGGCTGTGGGGTGGGATCCCACGGGGAAGTGAGGATTCTTCTGGCTTCTTTTGCAGTGACCCGCGATGCCTACCGGCAGATCATCCCTGCCTTTGAGGCCTACTGGCTGGCCCAGACCGGACAACGGGTGCGGGTGGAAAGCAGCTACGCCGGCTCGGCAACGCAAGCGCGGGCGGTCATCGAGGGGCTGGATGCCGATGTGGTGGCCCTGGCCCTAGGCCTGGATGTGGAGCGCATTGTGGCTGCCGGCCTGATTCGGCCGGGTTGGGAAAGTCGCACACCCAACCAAGGGATCGTCACCCGTTCAGTGGTGGTGATGGTAACGCGGGAGGGCAACCCCCACGATATCCGCTCCTGGACGGATCTGGCTCGGCCCGGCTTGCAGGTGGTTACTGCCAACCCCAAAACCTCAGGGGGTGCCCGCTGGAACTTTTTGGCCCTCTGGAGCGCTGTCCCTGAGCCGCAGGCCCTAGCCTTCACTACTCAGGTCTACAAAAACGTCCGCGTCCTGCCGCGGGACTCGCGGGAGGCTACGGATGTCTTTTTCCAAAAAGGGCAGGGGGATGCCCTACTCACCTACGAACATGAGGTGATCCTGGCGGGCTTGCGCGGCCAGCCCTTGCCCTACGTGGTGCCGGATCCCAACATTTCCATCGACAACCCGGTAGCGGTGGTGGATGCCAACGTAGACCGCAAGGGCACCCGCGCCGTGGCCGAAGCCTTTGTAGACTATCTCTTTACGCCCGAGGCGCAGCGGGCCTTTGCCGAGGTGGGTTTTCGGCCGGTGGAGCCCACGGTGGCCCAAGAGTTTGCCTGGCGCTACCCTCCCATCAAAAATCTGGTGACTGTCGCCGACCTGGGCGGCTGGGAAGCTGTCCAGAACCGCTTCTTTGCCGACGGGGCTTTGTTTGACCGCATCCAAGCCCAGTTGTAGACCGATCCCTTGTCTTCCTCTCCCCGTTCGGGGTATCCTGGGGGCTGTATCAACGGTTTGTTGACAGGTTTACCGTAGATTAGAGGCTCCCTCCTTCGTCAGAAACGCCGTCCGGCCAACCCTTAGCTAGGCAGAACCTATGGGCATCACCATCGCAGGGGTATCGAAGCGTTTTGGGCAGTTTCAGGCCCTCCACCCTACGGATCTCACCATTCCCACGGGATCCCTGGTCGCCCTGTTGGGGCCGTCGGGTTCGGGCAAATCCACCCTCTTGCGCCTCATTGCTGGTCTAGAAAAGCCGGACACGGGGCGGATTTTCCTCACCGGGCGGGATGCCACCCACGCCAGCGTCCAGGAGCGCAACGTCGGCTTTGTCTTCCAGCACTACGCCCTGTTTAAGCACATGACGGTGCGGCAGAACATTGCCTTTGGCCTGGAGATCCGCAAAGCTTCGCGGGCCGAGATCCGGGCGCGGGTGGACGAGCTGTTGGAGCTGGTGCAACTGTCGGGGTTTGGGGATCGCTATCCCTCGCAGCTTTCGGGGGGGCAGCGGCAGCGGGTGGCCCTGGCCCGCGCCTTGGCGGTGGAGCCGCAGGTATTGCTTTTGGACGAGCCTTTTGGGGCGCTGGATGCCAGGGTGCGCAAGGAGCTGCGCCAGTGGCTGCGGCGCCTGCACGACAAGGTGCACGTCACCACCGTCTTGGTTACCCACGACCAAGAGGAGGCCATGGAGGTGGCCGACCAGATCGTGGTCATGAACCAGGGGCGGATCGAGCAGGTGGGATCCCCTGCCGAGATCTACGATCACCCGGCCACCCCCTTTGTCATGAGCTTTATCGGCCCGGTTAACGAGCTCTCTCCCCGCTCCCTGTTATCTTGCCAGCTTCCCGAGGCGCAGGCCGGCCCGCACCAGCTTTTCTTGCGCCCCCACGATGTGCAGATCGAGGTCAACCCCAATAGCAGCGGCGTCCCCGCGTGGGTAAAAGCGATCATCCACCTGGGGCGGGAGATCCAGGCGGAGCTGGTCTTGAGCGATGGCGGATCCCTCTGGGCCCACCTGAGCCGGGATCAATACGCCAGCCAGCCGCTGCAGGTGGGGCAGCAGGTCTATGTCCGTCCCAAGGTGGTCAAGGCCTTTCCCCTCAAAAAAAACGACAAGAAAACTGCCATGACCCCGCTGGCGACGGCGGGACGAAGTCCGATGTCGCTGGGAGCTTGAGGAAAGTTGCAGCAAGCTGGGTTTCAACTGTCTTGGCCGTGGCGGCTGAGCTTGGGCTATCTCTTCCTGATGTTGGCCCTGCCGCTGGCCGCCTTGATCGCCAAGTCCAGCAGCGTGGGCTGGGCGGAGTTTTGGCGGATCGCGACGGATCCGGTGGCCCTCTCCGCCTATGAAGTTACTTTTGTAACTGCGCTGCTGGCGGCCTTAGTGAATGGTGTAATGGGCACCCTGACGGCTTGGGTGTTGGTGCGCTACACCTTTCCCGGCAAAAAGCTCCTCGAGGGGTTGATCGATCTGCCCTTTGCCCTGCCCACGGCTGTTGCCGGCCTCACCCTGGCGACGGTTTACAGCAGCAACGGCTGGATTGGATCCCTGTTGGCCCCCTTGGGGATCCGCATTGCCTTCACTCGCTTGGGGGTGGGGGTGGCGATGCTGTTTATCTCTTTTCCCTTTGTGGTGCGGACGGTGCAGCCAGTGCTGCAGGAGCTGGAACAAGAGGTGGAAGAAGCGGCCTGGAGTTTGGGCGCCTCCCGCTGGCAGACCTTCTGGCGGGTGGTGCTGCCCCAGATTTTGCCCGCTGTTTTAACCGGGGTGGCCCTGGGGTTTTCCCGCGCTGTGGGCGAATATGGCTCCATCGTTATCATCGCCTCCAGCATCCCCTTCCGGGATCTCATCGCGGCAGTGCTGGTGATCCAGCGGCTGGAACAGTACGACTATGCCGGGGTAACGGTAATCGGGACAGTGATGCTGGGGATCTCTTTCTTGTCGCTGGTGGTGATTAACCTTCTGCAAGCTTGGGGAAGTCGCCATGAAACCTGACGGGATATCGGGGGTCCAACCGGAGCCATCGACAAACCCTTGGCTGTCGGGCCTGTTGATCGGCATTGTCGGGCTCTACATTGCCCTGCTGCTTGGGATCCCGGTGGTGAACATCTTCTACCAAGCGTTTCGAGAAGGGATCCCAGCTTTTCTGCAGCACCTGACCGAGCGGGAGCTGCTCAGTGCCCTCCGATTGACGGTGCTGACTGCCTTGGTTGTCGTGCCTCTCAATACCCTTTTCGGCCTCTGTGCCGCCTTGGCCCTGGCTCGCCGCCGTTTTCCGGGGCGGGCCTTGCTGCTCAGCCTCATCGATCTGCCCTTTTCCATTTCGCCAGTGGTGGCCGGCCTGATGCTGGTGCTGATCTTTGGCCGTCAGGGTTGGCTGGGATCCTGGAATCTGCGGGTCATTTTTGCCTTTCCGGGCATTGTGCTGGCCACCGCTTTCATCACTTTGCCCTTTGTGGTGCGGGAGGTGCTGCCGGTGTTGGAAGAGGCCGGCACCGAAGAGGAAGAGGCCGCCAAAACGCTGGGGGCCAATTCCTGGCAGATCTTCTTGCGCATCACCCTGCCCAACATCCGCTGGGGCCTTCTCTACGGCGTCATCCTGACCAATGCCCGCGCCATGGGGGAGTTCGGGGCGGTGGCCGTGGTCTCCGGCAACATCATCGGCCGTACCCAGACCCTTCCCTTGTTTGTGGAAGATGCCTACCGCAGCTATGCCACGGGCTCGGCCTATGCGGCAGCGGTGGTGCTCTCCTTGCTGGCAGTGGTGACCCTGGTGGCCAAGGAGCTGCTAGAGCGGGGATCCCCTTCCCGCCGCATCTTCTAGGCCTTCTTTGGGATCCTTATCGCTAGGCAACCTCATCACGAACGCGCCGCTCTAACTTCCCTCTCCCTCAGGGAGAGGGGCCGGGGGTGAGGGTGGGACGGCCAGGGTGTGGCTCAAACAGACTCGGCAGCCAGCTCTGGCAAGGGAACTTTGGTGCCGCCCAAGCCGCAGTAGCCGCGCGGATTCTTGGCCAGGTATTGCTGGTGGTAGTCTTCGGCGTAGTAGAACTCTGGGGCGTCCAGGATCTCAGTGGTGATCTGGCCGTAGCCGTGGGCGCTCAGGGCTTGCTGGTAGAGATCGCGGGTTTTTTCTGCCAGCTCCTGCTGGGCCTGGGAATAGACGTAGATGCCGGAGCGATACTGGGTGCCCACATCATTGCCCTGCCGCATCCCTTGGGTGGGATCGTGGTTTTCCCAAAACACCTTCAAAAGCTGCAGGTAGCTGATTTGAGCCGGATCGTAAACCACCCGCACCACCTCGTTGTGGCCGGTCAAGCCGGTGCAAACCTCCTCATAGGTTGGGTTGGGAGTATACCCGCCGGCGTAGCCCACCGCAGTAGTGAACACTCCCGGCAACTGCCAAAACTTGCGCTCGGCTCCCCAGAAGCAGCCCATGCCGAACAGGGCCAGCTCCATGCCCTCCGGAAAGGGGGGCTTTAGCGGCGTGCCCTTGACGTAGTGCCGGTTGACGATCGCCATTGGCTCGGAGCGGCCCGGCAAAGCCTCCTCCGGGGTGGGCAGGGTCAGTTTCTTGCCCAATTTGCCAAAACCAAAGAGCGCCATCGCGATAGCCCGATACATTCGTTAACACTTATCAGCCTAACGCAGGTGGCCGCTGTTGTCTTGAAATTAAGGATTGGCAAGCGAGCAGCCTGGGGATTTCAGATTGCCAGCTCCACAACCACAGGGGCATGGTCGCTGGGCTTTTGTGCCCGCCGCGGTTCGACGTCGATCCAGCAGGCAGTAGCTTTGTCCTGGAGCAGAGGGGAAAGGTAGAAGTGATCGATGCGCCAGCCGCGGTTCTTCTGGAACCCACCCCCGCGGTAGTCCCACCAGCTAAAATGTCCGGGATCCGGGGTGAATTTGCGAAAGGCATCCTCAAACCCCAAAGCCAGGATCTCCCGCAGGGCCTGCCGCTCCGGCTCCGAGGCCATGATTTCCCCGGCTTTGCGGGGATCGTAAATATCCCGGTCTTCGGGGGCGATGTTGAAGTCGCCGCAGAGGAGGATGGGCTGCCCCTGGCCCAGGGCGATGTTGAGGTAATCCTTCAGGCGGGCCAACCAGTGCAATTTGTAAGCGTACTTGTCGGATCCCACCGCCTCGCCATTGGGCACGTAGAGGTTGAGAATGCGGATGCCGCGGTAGAGGCCGCCGATCAGCCGCTTTTGCTCGTCCAGCTCCGCCGCTGCCGGCAGCAGGGCCCCAAAGCCACGCTCTACTTTTTCCGGCACCTCCCGGCTGATCAGGGCAACGCCGTTGTAGGCTTTCTGCCCGTACACTTCTACGTAAAAGCCTCGCTCCTCAAAGGGCGCGCGGGGAAAGTCCGCATCCACCACCTTGGTCTCCTGCAAGCAGAGCACATCCAGGGATCCCTGCTTGTCCAGCCAAGCCAAAACCTGGGGCAGCCGGGTGCGAATGGAGTTGACGTTCCAGGTGGCCACTTGCATGGCAGCAGGTTTCCAAGACGACGCTCAGGCCACTATTTTGGCCAAACCCAGCGGACGGATCCCCTGTGGCGAGACCGCGATCCGGTAGGGCAGCACCTCAACCCCAGCCTGCAGCGCCTGGCGAAACAGATGGGCATAGCGGGGATCCCGTTCTTCGCCGGGGGCAAACTCGGTGCAATCGGCGCGGTTGATCCAATACAGCAGCAGAGCCCGCTGCCCTTGCCGGCGGATCTCGATGAGATCTTCCAGGTGCTTTTGGCCGCGAGTCGTCACCGTATCGGGAAACAGGGCGCGGGATCCCACGGCCCAAGTGGTATTTTTAACCTCTAGGTAGGCCAAGCCAGAGTCTCCCATCAGCAGGAAGTCGATTTTGCTCCTGCCGCAAGTCACTTCCCGTTGCCAGCGGGAGAACTCCGCCAATTGGGGAAACCACCCTCGTGCCAGCCCCCATTCCACCAGGCGATTGGGCAGGCCGGTGTTGATCCCCACCCACACCCCTTCCACCTGGATCATCTCCCAGGTGTAGGCCAATTTGCGCTTGGGATCGGGGTGATAGGAGAGGTACACAGGCGCTCCCACCTGGCAAACCCCCGTCATCGGCCCGGTGTTGGGGCAGTGAGCGGTTACCGGTTGCCCATTTTCCAGCTCCACCTCGGCAAAGAAGCGCCGGTAGCGGCTGCGCAACACCCCCCTGCGCAAGGGGGTGGAAAAACAGTAAGGGGGCGGCCCCTCTTGGGCGGGCATCTGCAAGCGTCCTCCGGTGAGTATTTTTCTTTAGGATTTTGGAAGTCTTCCGGGTGGAGGGAGCTTCCTGCGCTAGGGTAAATGACGTATCTCTCCAGCCAGGGCCTTTTTTGCCGACGCCTTGTTCCTATAGCTTTTAATACTTTATCTTTTTCTATCCCTTTGCCAAAACTTGGAGAAGAAAGCCCGAATGTTGCGTCTTGATCCTGAGCCCGGCTTTCAGCCCCCGGATCCCTTCCAGGACGACCGTGGGCGCGTGGCCATCTTTATCGACGGATCCAACCTCTTCTATGCCGCCCTACAGATGGGCATTGAGATCGACTACACCCGCCTGCTGAAGACGCTGACCGGCCGTTCTCCCCTCCTGCGCTCCTTTTTCTACACCGGCGTCGATCGCAACAACGAAAAGCAGCAGGGGTTTTTGCTCTGGATGCGCCGCAACGGCTACCGTGTGGTTACCAAAGAGCTGACCCAACTGCCCGATGGCTCCAAGCGGGCCAATCTAGATGTGGAAATCGCTGTGGACATGTTGTCGCTGGTGCGCTGGTACGAGACGGCGGTGCTGGTGAGCGGCGATGGGGATCTGGCCTATGCAGTCAATGCCGTCAGCTACCAAGGGGCGCGGGTGGAGGTAGTTAGCCTGCGCTCGATGACCAGCGACCAGCTAATTAACTTGGCGGATCGCTACATCGACCTGGAGTCCATCAAGGATCAAATTAAGAAGACCAACCGCCCCTCCTACCTGTACCGACCGAGCTTCACCACCGATGAGGAGGACGAGGGGTAAATTGCCCCCAGCTGGGGGCAGGGCGACGAGGCCGTTACTGCAACCTCAAATTTGAAGGGATCCCTTGCAGCAGGTAAACGGGGTTGAGCGGGGAAAAGCGGGTGCCCTCGGCCAAGGCCGTGGAACGGGAGATCTGGATGTGTTCCACCCGCACCTGCCAGCCCCGCGAGCGCAGCCATTGCAGAGCTTCGCTGCAGGTTTCCAGGGTGGCGAAGTTAGCCACCAAGATCCCCTCAGGCCGCAGGCGGGCCGCCACCGCCGGCAGCAGATCGGGGATCCCTTTGCCGCCTCCCCCCAGCAACACCCGCTCCGGATCCGGCAGGTCGGCCAGCACCCGGGGCGCTGTCCCCGGGATCACGTGCAGGTTTTCCAGATCGAAGCGTTGGCGGTTGCGCCGGATAAGACAAATGCCTGTGGCGTTGCGCTCGATGGCATAGACCTGGAGCTGGGGGGAGAGGCGGGCGATCTCCACGGCTACGGAACCGGTGCCGGCCCCGATATCCCACACCACTCCCTGCCGCGGCAGTTGCAGCGCCCCCAGCGTGAGCAGTCGGATGGGCTGCTTGGTGATCAGGCCGGGCTGGTCGGGAAAGGTGTGGAACTGGTCGTCCGGGATCCCCACCAAAGGCCAGCGGCGGGGATCCGGTTCCGGCTCAACGCGCCGCAACACCACCAAGTTGGGGCTGGGGAAGGCAGATTTCTCCCCTTCTTGCAGGGGCAGGATCTGCTCGTGGGGGGATCCCAGTTGGCTGCACACCCAGCCCTGGTAGCGCACCGGCAGCCGCAGGTCGGCGATAAACTGGGCCACCGCCGCCGGGGTGTGCTCCGGATCGGTCAGGGCCACAATAAGAGGGGATCCCTGCCTAAGGGCGTCTTGCAACCGCTCCACCCCCCGCCCGTGCAGGCTGAGGATGGTGGCCTCCTGCCAGGGGATCTGCAGGCGGTTGAGGGCCAACTGCACTGAGCTGACTTGGGGATAAAAGGCCAGTTGCTCCGCCGGGAAGTACTGCGTTAACAGGCGCCCAATCCCAAAAAACAGCGGATCCCCGCTGGCCAACAAAACCAGGGATCCCTGCGCCAGCTCCTTTTGCAAAAGCGGGATCCAACTTTCCACTGGTCCAGTAAGCCGGATCTGGCGGGCCGGATGGTCAGCAAAGTGCTGCAGCAAGCTGGAGGGCCCGGCCAAGGTTTGCGCTTGGGAGAGGGGGGGAATCGCCCAAGAGGCCACCGAGCCATCTGCTGCTACCCCTATAACCGCAAGCTGAGGTGATCGGCCAGATGTTGTCGTAGCCATCTAGCGTTCGACAGGCGGGTGGTACTGGCGCATGTGGTTGAGAAAATCCAGGCGCAACTCCGCCACTTCCCGCTGCATCTCCCGCATTTCCCGAATAAAGCCCAGATGAGCCTCGATCAGGCGGCCATCCCGCTCCCGGAATTGCTCCATCATCAGGGCTTGCGCCTCCCTCAGCTCGGCAAAGCCGGCCTGCATATCGCGGCGGGATTCCTGGATGGCCCTCTCCAGCTCATCTCCCCGCTCTTCGTTCTGGCGAATCCGCTCCTGGTTGTGCTGAATCAGCGTCCGGATCTCCTGGATTTCGGTCTGGAGCTGGGCTTCGATGGCCTGCCGCTCGGCTCGCATTGCGGCCATCTGGACCTCAAAGCGCTCGGCAGCCCGCTGCTGCTCGGCCCGGATCTCGGCAATTTGGGCGGCAAAGGCCTGCCGCATCTCCGTCATCTGAGCCTCAAACCGCTCGGCAGCTTGTTGCCGCTCAGCCCGGAGTTCGGCGATCTCGGCGGAGAAACGCTCGGCGGCCCGCTGCTGCTCGGCCCGGATCTCGGCAATTTGGGCGGCAAAGGCCTGCCGCATCTCCGTCATCTGAGCCTCAAAGCGCTCGGCAGCCCGCTGCTGCTCAGTTCGGATCTCGGCGATCTCGGCGGAGAAACGCTCGGCGGCCCGCTGCTGCTCGGCCCGGATCTCGGCAATTTGGGCTGCAAAGGCCTGCCGCATCTCCGTCATCTGAGCCTCAAAGCGCTCGGCAGCTTGTTGCCGCTCAGCCCGGAGTTCGGCGATCTCGGCGGAGAAACGCTCGGCGGCCCGCTGCTGCTCGGCTCGGATCTCGGCAATTTGGGCTGCAAAGGCCTGCCGCATCTCCGTCATCTGGGCCTCAAACCGCTCGGCAGCTCTCTGCTGTTCGGCTCGGATCTCTTGAAGCTGTTCTTGTTGAAGCTGAAGGTTGCGGATCAGCCACTCCTCTTGTTCGGGGGTCATGGGAAAGGTCTGAAGATGTCGTTCCAATTCTAGTCAGTTGGGGATGGGATCCCGGCGGGCGGCCAGCAGTAGGGCATTGACGATGGCAGCGGCCACCGGGGATCCGCCTTTGCGGCCCTCCACTCGAATCTGGGGGACATCCGTTTGCGCTAGCGCCCGTTTGGCCTCTTCCACTGCCACAAAGCCCACTGGCACCCCGATCACCAGGCTGGGCCGGATCCGCTGGGCCCGCATCTCTTCCACCAGCGCCAGCAGCGCCGTGGGCGCGTTGCCGACGACAAAGATCGCTTCCGGGTAGCGCCGGGCTACCTTGACCATCCCCTGGGCCGTGCGCGTTTGCCCGGCTTCAAGAGGCTCTTCTGCCCAGTCCAAAGCGCAATGGAGCGGGATCCCCTGCGCCGCGAGGCCAGCTTGGATCCCGGCGGCCACCATCCGCACATCCACCACCAGCGGCCGTCGTTGCCGCAGGGCCGCCAGTCCCGCCTCAACTGCCGTGGGGCTGAACACAAAGCGATCCCGCAGCTCGAAGTCAGCGGTGGCGTGGATGGCGCGGCGCACGATCTCATAGGGGATCTCTTGCCAGGGGTGGGGGCCGATCTCTTGGTCAATCTGGCGGAAGCTGGCCGCTGTAATGGGGTCTATCCAAGCTGTTTCATCCATCATGGGATCGGTAGGCAGAGCCACATCTGGCAGGAGGGTTTTCTCCATCCTGTTGACGCAAGCGGTTTTGTTTGGAAAAAGGGGTGGGGAATGTCCAGAAAAAGCCGCTCAAGAGGGTTATCTGAGAGAAACGCCCCTCCAGTCCACTCTAGACGCCCTCCAGCAACCGCTAAGATCGGTCTATCCTGATGGAGGTGGGCCTGCTGTTGTCACATACAAAAGGATAGCTTGGTAGCCCCGCACTTTAGTGCGGGGCGGAAAAGCCCGCTAGCGACTTTAGTTGCTAACTGCTATAATCCTAGCCAGACCAGGGGAAAACGCTAACTACGGTGAAAAACCCGAGCAGCAACAAATCCTCTGGAGCGAGAAGTAAGCAGAACCTTGGGGCTTTGCCTTAAGGAACTGTCTAGAGGCGCTTTGACAACGCCGTTATGGGTTCTTTTGTGGACTGCGTAAGAATCCCCCGCCTTTAGGCGGTGGGAGTGTCAATCCTCCCTTGCCTGAACATAACCCTCCTTCTTCTTCTCCCTCTGCTGCTGTCGGCGGGGCAGGTTTCCCCTCCCTTGCGACGCCCCCCTCTTCGGTCGGCAGCAGGGATCCCGTCTCAGGGCTTCCTCGCTATGGTCATTCCCAAACCTGGCTCTGGCGCGGCTGGCCTATTCATTTCACCTACACCCCCAGTCGCGCCCAAACCGCCAGCGGCCAGGTGAACTTGACGGCGGCTCCGGCCATCTTGATCCATGGCTTTGGGGCCTCGGTGGGCCATTGGCGCCACAACATTGTTCCTCTGGGATCCCAGCGCTCCGTCTATGCTCTCGACCTGCTGGGATTTGGCGAGAGTGCCAAGCCGGAGATCGCCTACAGCGTCGATCTGTGGGTCGAGCAGGTGTACGAGTTTTGGCGAACCCACATCCAGCAGCCCAGCCTCCTGGTAGGCCATTCCATTGGGGGCCTGGTGGGGGTGATTGTGGCTGCCCGCTATCCCCAGATGGTGAAGGGTTTGTGCTTGATCAGTTGTGCCGATGGGCCTCACCCCGAAGAATTGTCCCCTCCTTGGGATGTGTTGGTGCAGGCCCTTTGCGAAGGGATCCTGGCTGTTTTGGGCTGCCCGCTCACCTATCCTCATTTGTTTAACTGGCTGCGACAAACCGAGGTGCTGCGGGCCTGGATCAAAAATGTCTACAAGCGGGACGAGCAGGTGGACGAGGAGCTGGTGCAGATCTTCCAGAGGCCGGCCTTTGAGCCGGGGGCAGCCCACGTGTTTTTGGATAGCCTGAGGGCCATTCTCTGCCGCCGCTTCGACAGTCCCAAGCGCCTGTTGCCCACGCTCAAGATGCCCATTCTCCTCCTCTGGGGCCAGGAAGATCCGGCGGTGCCCAGCTTTTTGGCGGATCAGTTTAAGCGCTGGCAGCCGGCTCTTACGTTGGTGAAGCTGCCAGGGGTGGGCCACTGCGCTCACGACGAGCTGCCCCACTGGGTCAACACCCTCATTAGTGAGTGGGCAGCTAGCCTGGAGACTTGCCCTAACTTGTCCACCCACCTTCGCAAGAATCCCGCGGCTGGCTAGTCCAGCCAGTTCCCCTGCCCAGGTTCAGCAGTGCCCTCCCTGCTAGCGGTGAAACCTTATGTATGAATGAATGATCGCGCTAGGTGGGAACCTCCCTCTCCGGTTGGGAAAGCGGCTAGGGATGAGGGCCAAGGGATCCCTTTAGTCCTCGGGGGGCAGCTTGAGGATCTGACGCTGACGCATCCCCTGCCAGCGCTGGATGAGGTCGCTGTCGATGCCAAACTGATCCAGGGCCTTCACCACCACAAAGTCCACCAAGTCCAAGAGGGTACGCGGCTGGTGGTACCAGGCCGGAATGGCCGGGACGATGCGCGCCCCTGCCTCTGCCAGGATGGTCAGGTTGCGCAGGTGAATGAGGCTGAAGGGGGTTTCCCGCGGCACGATGACCAGGCGGCGGCCTTCTTTGAGCTGCACGTCAGCCGCCCGCTCCAGCAGGTCAGAGCTCAGCCCAGCGGCCAACTTGGCTACCGTGCCCATGCTGCATGGGATCACCAACATCCCCTGCGTGCGGTAGGAGCCGCTGGCAATGGTTGCCCCCACATCTTGCCAGCGGTGGCAGACCAAGGATCCGCCCTCGCTTTCGGCCTGCTGCCGCCAAAACTGGGCCTGCCGCTGGGGATCTGCCGGCAACGGCACCCCTTGCTCCCCTTGCCACACCTGATAGGCCGCTTTGGAGGCCACCACCTCGACGCGGTAATCCAGGCTGAGCAGAACGTGTAGGGCGCGCACGGCGTAGAGCATCCCGGAGGCGCCCGATATACCAAGGATGATCGGCTGGGAGGAGTTCAAGGGCAGGCGGAAAGGGTCTTTACCTCAGTTTACCGACTGCCGAGGCCCCTCGGCTCTAGGCCTTGGGCTGGGCGATGTCGAACTCGGCGTCGTAGTCGAAGTCCTCGTCTTCCTCGACCCAGTCTTCCTCCAGCCTATCGTCCTCTTCCAGCTCCTCCTCTAGGCGAAGCTTCTCTGGGTACTCCTCGTCCAGCCCCAAAGCGGCTCGCTCTTCCCGCCGCCGGAAGCGCTCCAAAGCCGCCGGCGTGATGAAGGGATACGGCAGCCCCTGCGCTTGCGCCTCCTCCAGCGCTGCCCGGTAGCTCTCCACTTCCTTGATGTCAATTTTCCAGCCAGTGAGGCGAGCGGCCAGGCGCACATTTTGCCCCTCTTTGCCGATGGCCAGGCTGAGCTGGTCGCTGGTCACCAGCACATGGGCCTGTTGGATCTCCGGATCCACCAACCGCACCTCCACCACCTTGGCCGGGCTGAGGGCGTTGGCGATGTAGGTGGCCGGATCCGGCGACCAGCGGATGACGTCGATCTTCTCGTTGCGCAGCTCTGCCACCACCGCCTGAATCCGGGATCCCCTTGCCCCAATACAGGCCCCCACCGGATCCACGTCCCGCTCCACGGTATCGACGGCAATCTTGGTGCGCGGCCCCACGTTGCGGGAAGGCGGGTTGGCCTCCCGCGCCACCGCCACGATGCGCACAATGTCCTCTTCGATCTCCGGCACCTCGTTGGCGAACAGGTTCACCACCAAGGCGGCGTCGGCCCGAGAAACCAAAAGCTGCGGCCCCCGCCGGGATCCCTCGTATACCTTTTTGAGGTAGACCTTCATCACCGCGTTGGGGGTGTAGCGATCGCTGGCCAACTGCTCCTTCTTGGGCAGTTCGGCTTCCACCTCCGGCTGCCCAAAACCGCTGGATACCGCCATGATCACCGTCTGCCGCTCCGTGCGCAGCACCCGTGCCTGCAACACGGTATTTTCCAGGTCGCGGAACTCTTCTTGAATCAGGCGGCGCTGCTGGTCACGCAACTTCTGGGCCAGCACCTGCTTGGTTTGGATGGCCGCCATGCGGCCAAACTCCGCCTGTTGGGGAGTGACGTCATTGGTTACTTCCCAGCCAACTTCGGCTTCCGGGTAGTCCTGCTGCACGTCGTACAGGGAGATCTCGTGATCTGGATCCCGTACCTCCTCGACAATGGTTTTGGTGGCCAAAATGCGAAAGCCCCCTGCCTCCACATCCAGCTCCACATCGAAGTTGCGGAAGTGGTCTTCTTCAAAGACGACATCTCGCTGAATGGTTTTGCGGTAGCGTTCGTAGCCCTTGAGCAGCGCCTCCCGCAAGGCGTTGGTGACCGCATGGCGGGGCAAGTTGCGCTCCCGCGAGATCATCTCCACCATTTCTGCCAAACCGGGCAGAGGCACCATCGACATAAGCTGTTGTCCTCCTAATGCAACTTAAGCTGGGATGAAACTGCTATCACTGTTGCTCCGCAATCCTGACGGGAAATGCATCGCCGCACAGCAGGCAGCTCCGACGCGAAGACAGGGCAACACACTTCGCGCTCGAACGTCCTCTCTATCCCCATTCCTCTACTCGGTTTCCGCCTCTGAGAGGACAACCCGCTGCACCGAGGCGCGGGGCAACTGCACGCGCCGTCCCTTGAGGGATAGGGCAACTTTCTCCTCATCCCGACCCAGCAGATGCCCTGACCAGACAGCTTTGCCCTTGTAGGGGGGATCCACCGTCACCTCCACCGCAAACCCTTTGAAAACCACAAAGTCGCGGTCGCTGATGAGGAGGTTGCTGATGCCGGGGCTGGAGACCTCCAGCACATAATGGCCGGGGATCAGATCCACTCGATCCAGCTCCACTTCCAAGGCCTGGCTCATAGCTTCGCAATCGGCGTGGCTGGTTTCCTGCTCCGGATCCAGCGGACGGATATCCACCCGCAGCACCGGCGGATACTGGTTGGTGTGAAAAACCATCTGTACCAACTCGTACCCCAGTCGAGCGGCCAAGGGACGGGCCAGACTCTCCAACTGCGGGATCAGAGGGTGAACCATAGCCAACTCATCGCCAACTCGGTGTAACGGCCAGATCCCAGCCCAGCGAAGCTGGAGCCGGCAGCGGGGGCATCTCCCCCCTAAAAAAGCAAAGAAGTGGGCGCTACCCACTCCCCGTTATCATTGCGGAGATCCTTGGGAATCTACCTGCCGTCGCGGGGGGCTTTGGGCAGGCTTTTCCCTGGCTATGATCTTAGAATACTTTGTCGGATTTGGCCAGAGGGATCCGCGTGAGCCAGATCTGCAAAAGGCCACACCTATAATTAATTAATGTGGACAGCCGCGGATTTGCCCAGACACCCAGCCGCATTCTGTGGGGTTTCCTATGACCGTTGCTTTCTCCTATCCCATCTTTGGCCCCAGCATTCAATGCCCCCACTGTCGGCAGACGATTGCGGCCCTTACCCTGACCGATACCTACCTCTGCCATCGCCACGGCGCCTTTGAGGCAGATCCCGAGCAAGAGGAGCTGGTTCACCTGCAATCAGGGCGGCGTTGGCGCCTCTGGGAAGGCCGCTGGTACCGCCAGCACACCCATGCCGATGGGATCCGCTTCGAGATTCACGAAGAGCTGGATCGCCTGCGCATGCAGGGGATGCGGGCCACGCAGGTGATCGTGGCCGAGCGCTACCGCTCTTTGCTCACCCCCTACCTGGAGCAGGGATCCCAGCGGCGCCCCGGCCCACCCCGCCTCTACGGCCTGCCGGTTAGCTTCAGCTCCCAGCTTCCTGAAGGAGCCGGTGGCTCGCCGCAGCGCTGGCGGGTGATCAACTTCGAGCTGATCTGCGAGCTGGATCCGGCCATGCGACAGCCGCAATCCCGGCTGCAGTTCTGTGACTAGCCCTGAGAAAGGCAAGGTCGGGCTTTAGAAGCGGCTAACCCGCCTGGGATCCCCCCTCCGGCTCAGGGGAGGCTATACCCCAGTAGGTGTAGCCGACCCACTTTGGTTGGCTAGGCATGTAGAATTGTTCCAACTGCTCAAAGCGAAACCCTGCCTCTCGGAGCGAGCGGGCCATCTGGCAGAGGAAATCGAGGCTTTGGGCAGGCAAGAGCGCCGCGAATTGGTCAATCGCTTGGGGATCCTGCCGGGACACCTCCTCAAGGGGCAGTTCCAGCTCCAGCTTCGCGGCAAAAGTTGGCGGGCAACTATTAGCGAACAACGTCGCCAAATCCAGCAATTGCTCAAAGAGAGTCCTAGCCTAAAGCCTGAGCTTTTGGCAGCTCTGCCAGAGGCTTACCAAGACGGGATCCTGTTGGTGGTGAAAGAAACGCCGCTCTCGGAAGAGGATCTGCCCGCCGAGTGTCCCTACACGCTTGAGCAGGTAATGGATCTCGGCTTTTATCCGGGATCGGAATAGCTCAAGGGGCTTTGCTCGCCCTTGGAAGTGCCGCCTCTTGCAACCTGAGAGCAAAAGCCGGAGCTCCAGCTTAACTGTCCTCCACAAGCTGTAACCAGAGCCTTAGGAAGGATGGCTCAGGCGTGATTTGAACACGCGACCCAGGGCTTATGAGTCCCCTGCTCTACCGCTGAGCTACTGAGCCGGGAAGATGCTTAACTAGGATAGCATCTTTGTGCAGGAAGTTGCTCTCGTCGGCTGGCAATGTCGCCTCCTTTTCTTAAGGGATCCCTGTTTTGGCTGGCCCTGGTGCTGCAGGTGGGCCTGGTTGGGCTGGTGCCAGCTCGGAAGGCGCTTACCCTTGCCACTGGCTCCCCGATCTACTTGCAGATTGCTCCTCTGGATCCCTATGACCCCTTGCGGGGCCGCTACGTAGCTTTGAGCTACACCGTTGCCCAGCTTTCCACCCTAGAGAAACTGCCCGGCTGGTCCCCTGAGCTCGCTAAGCCAGGGATCCTCTACCTGCGCTTGGCCCCTCCCAATGGGGATCCCGCTCAACCCTGGCAGGCCATCGGCATCAGCCGCGACCGACCCAAGGATCTGCAGCCTGCGGAGGTCGCCCTGCAAGGTTGGTTCGATGGGTGGCAGCTTAGGTTTGGGATCGAAGAGTTTTTCATTTCGGAAGCGCTGGGAGATGTTCTGGAACTAGAGATCCGCCGCAACCCAGAAACACTGCGAGCAGAGGTGAAGGTGGATCCCTGGGGCCAAGCAGCGCTGGTGGGCCTTTGGGTAGGAGAACAGCGGTACTAAGATAAGAGTGAAGCTGGTCTTGCTCTGCCGCCCTTCTAGCCCTCTTTCTTTTTCCGAGAGCGAGTTGCGCTTGTTCTCTTGGCACTGGTAGATGCCGTGGATTTTTTAGAGGACTTCTTCTGGCTAGGAGGTGGCGCTGTAGGAGCTAGAAAAAATACTTCTTTCAGGGCCTCCAACTTTTTGCCTCGTGTAATTTTGCACCCCAGCTTGGTTATGGGGGTTAAGTCCTGCCACCAGCTCCTATCTGCCTCCGCAATTCGCGCGGCTGCAATGGTTACATCAACTCCCTTGAGCGGAGTGCCGGGCTGCTCTGCCAGGTATCTCAACGCGGCCAAGATAGTTTCTCTCGGGGCCTCTGTCAGATTCACCTTTGGGACAATTTCTCTGGTGAGGATTTGGGCCTGCTTAACCTGCTCTGGGTCGGGATCGACAACAATGCACCAGAGCCTCTCCAGCCCCGCCTCTCGAGCAACTGCATAGACAAAATGGTTACCAATGGCCTTGTACTGATAGTCGCCAGCCTCGACCACCAGCAGAGGAACCCAGTTGTGTCCTCCTGTCGCCCTTAGCTGATCTGCGGCTGCTGTAACAAGGAAGGAGGGAGCAGAAAACCCCTCAGCGGGCGTAATGCTCTCAAGGGGTAAGTTAACCAACCTACCTAGATCTGAAAACTCACTCATCGATAAAGTACTCACGGGCAAGACTCTGGTAGTATTCTAAAACTTTCTTGTGATTAAAGACGGCAGGCTTTCGATCAAAGCTTGCAGAGGATATCACTACATAGTCAGGTATCCCAAAAATGCTTTTGTTTTCATTACCTCTCTTAAAATGCGGCCAGAAATATGGAAGTAGGTTCATGCTTCTCTCTTGGCTGACAATTTTTTCTATCTCATCATTTGCTCGTTTAATAGTGTTTTCGTTTCCTGAGGGGACGCCATTGAAAAAGATAGGCAAAGTCCTGGGGCCACCATCCTGTCGTGACCTAGCAGTTTCTGGAACAAATCTGGTGATTACTCTAGCAGCATTATTCAGGGAAGACAGATCGTCGGGGCGGGTAGGTATCAAAATAACGTCGGCAGCAAAAACACCACTCTGGCTAAAGTAAAGCCATTGAGTTGGGCAGTCAATTAGGATGTAGTCATACTCATTGCGAAGAGGAGCAATGAGATCGCGAAGGCGCCGAGTTCCCTTCTGGATATATGCTACCGCCTGGCTATCAGTTAACGTTTCCAGTTCAGGGTCTCTTGGGATGATGTCAAAGATGGAAACTATACTCTGTTTGCCTTGTCTAACTGTCTTGAGTCTGTATGTTTGGACAACGGAATGAACATCTATTTTGGGATCCTTTAAGCACTGCGTCAGTGTAATTTTTCCAGGAGTAACTCCCAAGTTTCTTGTCAGATCTCCTTGGGAATCAAAGTCAACAACTAAGACCTTTTTTCTCTTGGCTGCTAGTGTTGCCGCAAGGTTAATGACCGTCGTTGTTTTGCCTACGCCCCCTTTATTGTTATACACGCAGATAGTCAAAGCCCGCTCGTAGTTTTCTATCTTGTCTCGCAAGTTGCGAACTATGCCCTCAATGTTATTTGAGCTAATATCAAGGTTTGCTGTAGCAGGGTGAACAACTTTTCCGTGCCTCCTCCAGAGCTGGATGTTATTTGCATTGGTGATAATTCCCCATTTTGCAGATTTGCAGTTCTCGCCGAGCAGGTAGCTTTCTATTTGACAAACTGTATCCCTATAGCAAGATCCTTCTTTGAGGTTGACTACTCTGGATTTTGCCTCCAAAAGCAAGTAGGGGTTCCTTTGGGAGTTAAAGAAAGTATCTTCAGGATCTTCGTTCTTTCTTGCGGCGAGGTCGACCTGGCCACAACCTGTCTCGAATTCATATCTAATTTCCAAGTCGTGAAAGCCAAGCGCATGCAGGAGGGGAACAGCAAAGTGTTGGACAACAACTCGCTCTACACTCTCGGTGGGAGATATCCTCTCAAGCTTCTCTCGGAGATAGCTAGCCTCAGTCATAGGAAAAAATAAGGTGGACAATGCTAACCAAGCTAAAAGCTCGCCCTCAGCCTAGCAGTTGCTTTGCCCTCTCTGCCAGCGCCTGGGCTGTCAGGCTGTTGTAGTCCATGAGTTCCGTAGGGGTGGCGGTGGTTTCGCCACGTTTCCAGGCAAAGATGTCGCGCGGGCCAGTGTAGCGCAGCAACAGGGGCTCCAACATCAGGCTGGAGCCGCCGGTCACGCCGATAAGGGCTTCGCCGGCAAACCAGGCAGCAAACTCCTGGTCAGACATGAACTCCCCATCGGGTTGGGCACAGGTAGACCAGGCTATATCGCCGGGGCGATAGAGACGGCGGGGGTTGACCACGGAAACAATTTTGCTGCCGATCCCCTGGGCTTGGAGCTGCTCAGCCGCGGCAAACACCGGCAGGAGGATCATATCCCCCACCACGGCAAAGACCACTGTGCGGGATCCGGGCACTTCCTGCAGCACGGTGCAGCCCTGCTCTACTGCTTGGCGAGCCTGTTCCAGGGTGGTGCGGATGGGCAGGGGGGTTTTGCTGGCAAAGATCGGGATCCCTTTGTTGTAGGTAGACAAGGCCCACTCGTAGGCGGCTTGGGCGCAGTTGGCGTCGGGGGGAAAGAGGGGGAAGATGTTGCCGTTGCGCATCATGGCCGCCAGGTAGGCTTCAATTTCCGGGCGTTGGTGGGTCCAGCCGTTGCGGCCTTGTTCCAGGGCTCCGGCGGTGTAGAGAGCAATGGCGGAAGGGGTGGGGCGGCGCAGCTCGGCCATCGCCTGGGTCACCGTCTGCCAGATGGGCAGGCCGTTGACGGCAAAGGATTCGTAAGAACACCACAGGGAGCGCCCGCCAAAGAGCGCCAGGCCCCCTGTCAAGCCAGCGCAGGCATCTTCGCTCAGGGGTTCGTAGACCCGCCCTTGGGGCTGTTGGTTGTAGAGAGGATCCACTGTGGGGTGGATGACTTTCAGGCCCTGGTTGACATTGGCAAGACCAGAGGCTTCGTTGCCATCGGCATTGGCTACCAGAAAGTCAGGGTCTTTCTGCCCCACCTGCACCACCAAGGCGCCGATGGCAGTGGTGGAGACTTGCTTATCGCCGAGGGGGAACTCGGTTAAGTTCAGGGATCCCAAGGGCGGCAGAGGGCGGACGAATTCGGTTACCACCACCTTGGCTGCCGGCCCGCCAGCAGCCCGTTCACAATTTTGGCGCACCAGAGCCCAAGCGGCTGGGTGCAGGGCCCGTGCCTGCAGAGCGGCCACGATGTCGGGGTGATCCAAGGTGTGGTGGGCGTAGAGGTTGTGGGATTTGGATCCCTTGGCGTGCACGCCTGCCCCCTTCAGTTGCTTGAGGATGAAAACCGTCAGGTGGCCGCCTAGAGCGCACTGGATGGCCCGTTCCATCTCTACCAGCACTCTTTGGACAAAGGCCAAGCGGGCTTCCAGGGAAAATTGGGTGCTATCCACGTAGGGGCCAGGCTGTTGGGCATCGTCGAAGTCTTTGGCATCCACCAGCACCACTTCCTCAAAGCCGTTGCCCCGCCAGTACTCGGCCATCTGAGCGTTGGTGAAGGTAGAGATCATGCTGTGGTGCTCTTGGCTGTAGCCGTTCCAGACCAGCACCGGCAGGAAGTTGGTGCGCTGCGGGAAGGCGGTGTGAAAGTGGATCATGGAGCTCATCACGTAGGGCTCCCCCAAGCCCCCATCGCCGATGGTGACGGGGAAGAGACGGTCTGGGTAAAGCAGAGCGGCGGCCATAGCAAAGTGCTGCCCCTGCCCCAGCGGCCCTGCTGGCGCCAGCAGGCCGGGGATGTAGCCCGACAGGTGCCCCAGCAGCCCTTCTCGTTCCCGAAAGCGGGCCTGCAAGTCGGCGACGGTGTGGATGCCCATCTCCGCCAGCGATCCATCCAAGAACATGGCGGCATAGAAGCCGGGCGCGTGGTGGCCCACCTCGGTAGGGATGTTCTTTTGGCCCAGGTACACCAAAGCGGCGTAGGCTTCCGCTTGGCTGGCAAAGCCGCCCGGGTGGCCCGAGGCTTTGCTGGCGGTCATCTGCAGCGTGAGATAGCGCAGCGCATCGGCATAGAGCAGGGTTTGGTAGGCGGCCATACGGCTGCCGGGATCCCGCAGCTTGCCTGTGGCAGCATTCACTGCAGGTTCCTGGCCCAGGCGGTCGAATTCCGGCCAGGGATCGCCAAAGTAGCGGATCCCTTCGCAAAAGGCGGGGATTTGGGCGGTTGCCTCCTGAGCCAGCGTCATGGTCGAGCCTCACTCTTTGTCGGGTTACTCCTCACTTTAAACCTAATAGAGCCTCTTGGATGTTCTAAGCAGAACTCGTCTAACTGAGGCTACCCCTCTCGGCCCCCAAGTTGGTCAAGCGGTGGGTGGTGCGGCCCAACAGGCTGTTGGCAAGCTTTCGTCATCGATGACAGACGATCTGGACAAGTAAATCAAAAGGGTAGCCAAGATCCATCCTAGGGCAGAGGTTCGGTCGCGATGGCCCGTCCTCACCCTTACCTACGATATCTAGTGTCTCAAACCCTTTAATCACCTATTTTCCCACAATATACAGATGAAAATCTGCTGGCTATTGACCAGTTTCCCTTGTCCTTTACCTGGGAGGGATCGGTGCCCCTTTTTGGAAAGCTGTGGTACATTCGAGGGAGGCCAGAACTGAGCCTTTCCGAGAAGCAGGCTAGAGGCTTTTTGGAGCAAAGCAAAGGGCTGTACTGCAATGGCTTAAGTTTGTAGGACTGTTGACTTTTTCTCGTCTTGATTGCCTGAGGTTCTCTGGTTTTGTTTGCCCAAGTCTTAGACTTGTGGGGGGTTGCTATTTTCTAGAGGATTTGCGATGGTTGCTAGCTGTTGTTGAGCATTACTTCTAATTGCTTCTTGCCTGTTGTCGATCCGCTTGCTCCCCAAGACCGACTGCTCCATGACAGACACTCGTCCTTGTGCCCCCTGTATCGTAGATAGCGGAATTTTGGTTAATAAGCGGGATATTTACCGTCTTCTGGCGGATCTGGGGCGGGTTCGCTACTTCGATATTGTCGATGGTCGGGTACGAAAGCAGGGGGAGGGCTATGTGATGGAGGTGTTTCAGGATGCAACGGCGGCTACCTTGGTGGCCAATCGCAGCCTTTATCTCAACCTAAACAGCTTTGACTACGCCTGCTTGCGGGATCCCTCCCCCTCGGAGGTGGCAGGCCTGGAGGGGGAACGGCCCAGTGTGGTGATCGATCTGGTTCAGGAGAGCCGCATCTTGCGTTTGGTGCCTTTGTCGGATCCGCTATCGGATCCTGCGCAGTTGTGGGCGGACACTCAGGCGTTGCGGGCGGCAGCAGCGGACGCTTTGGGGGCGGGTTGGAGCCTAGAAGAGGAAGACGGTTCTTCCGACCTGCTGGATTGAAAGGGCTCAAAAAAACGTGCCGCCAGGCCCATCTTCGCTCACTCTTGAGGTGACTGTTATTATTCACACTCCCACTGCCTAAAGGCAGGGGATTCTTACGCAGTCCAGGAACGGACTCGCAAGGGGGCTGTCAAGACGCTTCTAGACAGTTCCTTGGGGCAAAGCCCCAAAGTTCTGCCTACTTAGCAAGTTAGCTGAGACACCTCCTGGGCGCTTGCCCCTACTCGGGTTTTTCACCGTTTTGGGTGCTTGCCTAGGAAGGGCACGCCTCATCAACAATCACACCATTGGCGAGCAACTTGCTTACGGGCTTTTCCTCGCCGCACTAAAATACGGGGCTACCAAGCTATCCTTGCTGTGTCATTCAGGCCCCAGTTTTTGTTCATGAGGATCCACAGAGGTTTCCCCAGCCTCCTAGACATCGCCCATTGAGAATGGGTATGGGTGGCAGAGCCCAGGGCCAATCCTGCTCGGCAAATGGAGGCAACCGGTATGATCTGTCTGGGCTGTGGGGCTTTTGGGTTGGGAGGCAGTGTGAAGGATTTTCGGAAGCTTGGCGGCAGAACGTGGAGCTTGCGCCCGATCGGATCCCTGGTGGCGATGCTCTTGCTGCTGGCGCTCAAGGCTTGCGGGGGAAGTGGTGGTTCCTCTTCGGTAAGTGTCATTCCTACTCCCATTCCAACCATCGTTCCCACCTCTACTCCAGCTGTCGTCCTCACCCCTACCCCGACTGTTCTGCCTTCGCTGACGCCTACCTCTGTTCCCCAGTTCACGATCGACCTTCGCT
This sequence comes from Thermostichus sp. OS-CIW-20, assembly GCF_054061455.1. Lineage (NCBI taxonomy): Bacteria > Bacillati > Cyanobacteriota > Cyanophyceae > Thermostichales > Thermostichaceae > Thermostichus > Thermostichus sp. OS-CIW-20. The sequence goes on along the minus strand of NZ_JBSSEF010000003.1, from coordinate 51,539 downwards.
TTCCCGACAACAGCCTCACTCCCAGTCAGCAAGCCATTGTCCGCAGCGCGGCCTTGAGATGGCAGCAGATCATTGTCGGGGACCAGCCAGATTTGCCCCCCACCTCTATTCAGGCCGACGCATGCAATCGGGGATTTCCCAGCACGCCGCTCAATTTCCCCATTGACGATCTGTTGGTAGAGGTGAGGGCGAGAGACCTAGGCAACGAGCGGGTTTTGGGGGGGGCGGCTCCTTGCTTTGTGCGGGCCTCGAATGGCTTGCCGTTCTATTCAATTGTGCTCTTCAACAGCCAAAACCTCTCGGCTTTGGAAGAGCGGGGGGATCTGCCCATTACTGCCCTGCACGAGTTGGGCCATGCGCTTGGCTTTTTGCCCAGCGTCTGGGATCCCAAGGGGCTGACGGTAGGGTTGGTGAGGCGGGATCAGCCGACGCCGCCGGGCTATGACCCCCGCTTTATCGGCCCGCGGGCAGTTGACGCTTTTATCACATTGGGGGGGAACGCCCCTTCTGTTCCTTTAGAGAATCAGTTTGGGGAGGGATCCCGCGATGCCCATTGGCGGGAGAGCGTCTTGGGCCGCGAGCTGATGACCAGCCGCCTCGACCGGGGGGTGCCCAACCCCTTGAGCATCCTCACGGTGGGAGCCATGGCGGATATCGGCTACGCGGTGAATCCGGCGGCAGCGGATGGCTTTGAGCTGGGGCGCAGCCGGCGCTTCTCGGAGCCGCTGGAGCTGCAGGAGCTGGAGTTGGCCCTGCCGCTGCGGCGGTTTGATGCCACCGGCAGGCAGGTATGGGATCCCTGAGTCGAAAAAAGCATATCTACCTATAGCCAAGCTGCCCGTTCTTAACAATAATGAATGGCCAGTTGCAGAACTTTACGACATCGGCAAACTCTTATATGGGCATCCTCAAAAAGCTGTTCGGCGGTCTTTTTTCCTTCTTTGGCATTCTCTTCGGCGGCCTCGTGGATTTTGTTACCGGCCCTTTTCGTCCGGCGCCTGCCCAATCCGCTCCAACCCAGTCCTCTAGCCCTGCGGCAACGGCTACGCCTGCCAAGCCCAAGGTGGTGGTTGAGAAGCCGTTTGTGCCCAACGAGATCCCGGCTCCGCGTCCTAACCGTCGCCCTGGGCCGGCTCTGGATCTGTTCCGCGCCATGGCCCAAGAGATCCCGTCGGCGCGGGCCTAGCCTGCCGGGTTTGGGGAGCAGCCCGTAAGATGGAGATGGCGCTGGATTCTGGAGACTGCTCCCTATGTCGGATCTTTCTTTCTCAGAACAAGAACGGCTAAGACAGCTTGAGCTTGAACTGGAGCAGGCAACTGGGGCCTCTGGGGAGCTGAGCTCGTCTCAGGGGAGAAATGCCATTCGCGCTTGGGCTGAGACGTGGGGGCGTCCGCTGCTGACGGTTTTGGCCATTTTGGGCTGTATCCTGCTGGTGGGGCTGATCTTCCGGGTTTTCGGCACCGTTCTCAAGTGGACGGTGGTGGCGGGGCTGGGCTATCTGCTCTACGTTTGGGTGGTGGCGCCGCGGCTGGGCCTTTCCACCGGAGCTAGGCCAAAGGCGGACGACAGGGATCTGGACCGCTTTTGATGGGCAGGGATCCCTGGCGGGCTTATGCCTACCTGGCGGCAGCTATCTTGGGCTGGGCCACGGCGGCCAGCGCCTTTAAGTTTGGCCTGCAACACCTTGCGCCAACGCTTTTGCTAATTTTTTCCGCGTGCAGCTCCTGCCTGATCTTGGGGATGGTTCTGGTGGCTACAGGGCGGGCGCATCTTGTCCGCCAGCAGAAGCGATCCCAGATTGCCTTGTCGGCGCTGCAGGGGCTACTTAACCCGCTTGGCTACTACGGGGTGCTGTTCCAGGCCTATGATCGCCTCTCGGCCCAGGCGGCGCTGGCTTTGAATTACACCTGGCCGCTGCTGCTGGCTCTCTTGGCGGCGCCGCTGTTGGGGGAGCGCCTGCGCGGGCGGCTGCTGCTGGCTTTGGGCATGAGCCTAGTGGGGGCGGTGCTGGTGGCCACGGGGGGATCCTGGGACACCTGGCAGGTGGAGGATCCCTGGGGGGTGGGGCTGGCGGTGGGCAGCGCTGCCATTTGGGCCCTCTACTGGCTGCTCAATGTGCGGGATGGACGGGACGCGGTGCTGAAGCTGTTCATGGGGTTTGTCTTCGGCAGCTTCTACTGCCTGCTGCTCTTGCCGTTTCAGGAGCTGAGGTGGACAATGGCGGGGCTGGCCTGGGCAGCCTACATCGGCTTGGCGGAGATGGGGTTGACTTTTGTGTTTTGGCTGCGGGCCCTGGAGCTGGCCCACGAGCGCGGATCCCTGGCCAATTGGGTCTATGTAACGCCATTCTTGTCGCTGGGGCTGATTGGGGTGCTGTTGCGGGAGCCGATCGCGCCGGGATCGGTGCTGGGCCTGGGACTTATCTTGGCCGGCAACCTCTGGGGATCCCGGCGGGAAAAACCTCAGCCTGTTCTTTCTTAAGGCTATGGCGGTGAATCCCATTCCTCTCTATGTAGCGGCAACGGCCCACGGGTTTGGGCACGTCACCCGGCTGGCGGCGGTGGTGAACACTTTGCGGCGGCAGGATGCGCAGATCCTGCCCATTTGGGTGACGCCGGCCCCCGCCTGGCTGCTGCAGCGCTACGGGGAAGGGGAGTTTGTGCACCGGCCGCGGGGTTTGGATGTGGGGGTGGTGCAGCCGGATGGCTTGCAGGCGGATCTGCCGGCCACGCTGGCTGCTCTCAAGGCGTTTCAAGCGGGGGCTGCCGACCTCATCCGGGAGGAGGCCGAGTTCATTCGCAGCCAGGGGGTGCCGTTGATCCTGGCGGATGTGCCCCCCATCGCCACCGCCATTGCCGAGGCCGCCGGGATCCCCTGCTGGATGGCCAGCAACTTCGGCTGGGATTTTATCTACCAAGACTACGGCCCCCAGTTTCAGCCCTTGGTGGCCTGGATCCGCGAGCTGTACGGGCGCTGCCAGCGGCTGTTTCGCCTGCCCTTTGCCGAGCCTATGGCCGCCTTCCCTCACCAAGAGGCAGTGGGGCTGACGGGGTCGGATCCGCGCTACTCAGGAGAGGAGGTGGCCCGGCGCCTGGGGCTGGAGCGGGAGCGGCCCACGGTTTTGTTAACCTTTGGCGGGCTGGGGTTGCAGGGCTTGCCTTACGAGCGGCTGGCGGATTTTCCCGACTGGCAGTTTCTCACCTTCGACCCAAAGGCTCCTGCTCTGCCCAACTTGCAGATTCTAGACGGCCAGGTGTGGCGGCCGGTGGATGTCATGCCCCTCTGCCGTTGGGTGGTGTCCAAGCCGGGCTATGGCACCTTGGCAGAGGCGCTGCGCTGTGGCACGCCCATGGCCTGTGTCAACCGGTCGGGGTTTGCCGAGTCGCCCCTGTTGGTGGAGGGATTGCGGCGCTACGGATGGCACCGCATCCTCTCGCCGGAAGAGTTCTTTGCGGGATCCTGGGACTTCCTGCGGGATCCCCCCTACCCACCCCAGGCGTCGGAGAAGTTGGATCGGGGGGGCAATGAGGCCATTGCCGCTGCCATCGCGGCCTTCCTGAGGCAGTAGCATAGGGAGCAGCTTCTTGGAGCGGATCCCATGGCCGGCAGCACGACCGAGTCTTTGCGGCAACTCTACGAGGAACTGCCCTATCCCAACGTGCCCCTCGAGGCGTCGGGCCGCAACGCCATCGACAGCCTATACCGCTCAAGCTGGACGACGGCCCAATACGCCCGCACCCGCGCCATCCTGCCCAGCGAGGGGATCGCCATCCTCAATGTCGGCTGTGGCTCCGGCTGGGAGACCTTGATCTTGGCGGAGGCCAACCCGGGGGCACGGCTGGTGGCCTGCGACCTCTCGCCGGAGTCGGTGCGGGCGACGGAGCGACGCCTGCGCTACCACGGCTTCGGAGAGGTGGAGCTGTACGCCCTCGACCTGCTGGAAATTGAACAACTGGGGCAGCAGTTTGACTTCATCAGCCTCAACGACGTGCTCTATTTGCTCGAGGATCCGGTGGCGGGCTTGAAGGCGCTCAAGCGGGTGCTCAAGCCGGACGGCATCCTGCGGGCCAACCTGCACCACGCCTACCAGCGGCAGGTGATCTTGCGCATGCAGGAGGCGTTCCGGCTGCTGGGGTTGTTTGATCTGCCCACGCCCGAAGCCTGCCAGCGGGTGCGGGAGTTTATGGCCAGCCTGGCCTCTGACGAGCTGCGGGTCTCCCTGCACTGGGATCCCCAGATCTACAGCGACGACGGCAACATCCGGGCCAACTACCTCTTGCCCGGCGACAAGGGGTTTTTAATCCCAGACTTGATGCGTATGCTCCAGGAGGCGGAGCTGGGCTTGGTTTGCCTGGTGGACTACGCCGACTGGGATCCGGCGCTGCTGTTCAAAGACAGGGCGATGCCGGCCTGGCTGCAGGTGGAGCTGGACAAGCTCTCTCCCGCCGAGCAAAACCACTTCTACGAGCTGATCTACCCCGACCACCGCCTGATCGACTTTTGGGCCGAGCACCCCGGCTCTTCCCTGGTCTTGCCCTGGAGCGACGCCGACTGGCTGGAGGGCAGGGTGCAGCTCAACCCCATCCTGATGGACAATGCCGAATTTCGCCGCAACTTCGCCCAGGCCTACGAAAAGAAGCTGGAGTTTACTATGAACTGGCCGGGGGCCAGCCGCGGCCGCCTCGCCATTCCGGCTCCCCAGATGGCCTGGCTGGGATCCCTCTTGCAGGGGCCAGTGGCGGTGGCCAGCTTGATCGAGCAGGCGGCCCAAGCCCATCAGATAGAACCGGAAGCGGCCCAGGAGCAGGTGCTCACCTACCTGGCGGGGCTGGAGTCGTTTCTGTTTGTGATGTTGGATCCCAGCCCAGCTTCTCTTGGCGCAGAAGGGGCTTGAAATGGCGGCAATCTGGGCCCCGCCTTGGGCGCGCAGGGGAGCGGATCCCTAGCGATCCACCAGGCGCAGCTCAAAGGTGAGGATGTTGGCGGCCAAAATTTCCAAGGCTCCCCCCTCGATGAGCTCGCGGCTGAGGGCAGCCCCGGAGCCACTTTGTTGGATCAATTCTCGGCTGCGGCGCATCGTCTCCTGGCGCTGGGGATCGTCCACGACCACCTGCCGCTGGTTGGAGAGGCTGAGGCGGTAGTAGTGGGGCAGCTCGCCGCGGGTGGCGTCAATGGCCAAGTTGGTTTCCTCGGGGGCGACGCGGAAGGGGGCGCGGGCGGTGAGGAGAGCCACCTGGATATCCTGATCCCGCCCGTCGAGGCCCTCTAGCTCGGAGATGTCGATCTGCAAGCGGAGGGTGTCGCGGTCGCGGCTGAGGCGCTCCACCCGCACCTGGTTGAAGCCGACGGCAAACTCCCGCTCCGGCTCGCCAAACCGCTGGATGGTGGACTGCAAGACCGACTCTTCGTTGAGGGGGGTAACCCGGATCAGGTAGTCCCAGTTCTGGACAAAAGCATACTCATTGGGCCCGACGCGGACATTGGGATCCACCAGATTGGCGGTGGGGCCGGGGCTGCCGGCCCGGCTGAGGGCCACCAGGTACCAGTAGTTGGGGCTGATGGGCAAGCCCATGGTCATGCGCACTTCCAACACCGGCCGCGCCCAAGCGGCAGCCGCCGTGAGGGCTGTGATGGCTGCTGCCCCGAGGCAGCTCCACAGCCAGTGCTGAGGACGAAGCTGAAGCTGCGGTGGGCGAAACCAGGTTACGGCCACAGTTCTCATGTCAGCTTTTTTAACCCCGGCAACTCGCCTTCGCGCCAGGCAACAAAAGACCCGCTGCTTGCGCGACAACTTTGGAACAGTCTAGCCGAAGATGGCCGTTGTCCGGCCAGTTGGGGCTCTGGATCCCGAAGCTGGGCTTTTGGCTAAGCCTACACAGAGGGATAGCTTGGTAGCCTCGCACTTTAGCGCGGGGCGGAAAAACCCGAGAGCGACTTTAGTCGCTTACCAATGATGTGGGTCATTGATATAGTTTTGAATTACCTCAGCGCTAGCATTCCCCGCAGTACAGAAAAAATAACTTCTGCTCCAAAGGCTAGGTAGTTTTCGCAGGTTAGGAAACTTCTGCCTTAAATATTTGGAAGCTCTACCTTTGAATGCTTTTACCACAAGATGAATTGGGTCGGTAGGCTTAATCTCAAGAAACAGGTGGACATGGTCTGGAGCTATTTCAATCGCTCTCACATGCCAACCCTTCTCGCTAGACAGCTCCTGCCATAGCTCAAACAACCTGTTCCTGACTTCTCCTACCAAGACCTTTTTCCTTCTCTTTGGGCAAAAAACGAGGCGAACAACCGCTAGCCCCACAGCATGGTTGTAGTGATTGTACCGTTGGCTTCCCTCTCGCATTGTTGCTTACTTATGTTAGACTGCAGTTATCATGCCACTTACCAACAAGTATGGGGTACGGCTGTCAGCAGGTTCTCGTCAGGGACAGGGAGCTACTCCCCCTATTAGAGTACTTGTGTCAACAGTCTAATAAGGTGTACAACTGCGCTTTGTACTATGCGCGACAAGTCTATTTCAAAACAAAGCGATTGGCAAGCTATGGTGAGCTTTGCGCTGAAATGGTGAGAACCAAAAACAAGCACTTTATCGCAATGTATGTTTCCGCCGCACAACAGACGTGTAAGTCTGTAGCTGAGGCACTAAGTAGTTTTAAGACAAAGCTGAAACTTTTCTTGCAAGAAGAGATTAGCTTAAGACCAAACCTACCGCGCTACCGTAAGAAGGGAATGTTCACGGTAGCATACCCGAAGAAGTGGCTTAAGTTCCAAGAAGGAAGAGTCAGAGTGCCGCTCGGCAACCGGGTCAAAGCTTGGTTTGGGATAGACGCTTTCTGGATACGATTTCCTACCAACTTAGATTGGAAAAATATTAAGGAGCTAAGAATTCTGCCCAGGCATGGGGTGTTCTACTTGGAGTGGATCTATGCTAAGCCCGCTCAACCGCAATCGCTGGATCCAAAAAAGGTACTAGCAATTGACCACGGAGTAAACAACTGGCTTACGTGCGTTAGCAACTTAGGGCATAGCTTCATCATTGACGGACGCAAAGTCAAATCCTTTAACCAGTGGTACAACAAGGAGGTGGCTAGGCTTAAGACTGACAAGCCGCAGGGGTTTTGGTCGCAGAAACTTGAGCGAATTACGGAAAAAAGAAGCCGGAGGATGCGAGATGCAATTCACAAAGCTGCGCGCAAGGTCATTGACTTCTGTTTGCACCACTCGATTGGGAGAATCATCTTTGGTTGGAACAAAGAACAAAAGCAAGAATGCGGTTTAGGGAAGGTCAATAACCAAAACTTTGTTTTAATTCCAACAGGTTGGTTAAAGGAGCGTATTGCGGAATTATGTCAGCACTATGGCATTGAGTTTATCGAGGCGGAGGAGGCGTACAGTTCGCAGGCGAGCTTCCTAGATGGAGATGAGCTACCTAATTATGGTGAAAAACCCGACGGGTGGAGACCCTCTGGGAAGCGTGTCAAGCGGGGCCTGTACCAAACGGCAAAGGGGTGGTTGGTCAACGCTGATGCTAATGCTGCCGCCAACCTGCTTAAGAAAGTCAGCAGAACCTTGGGGCTTTGCCTTAAGGAACTGTCTAGAGGCGCTTTGACAACGCCGTTACGGGTCCTTCTGTGGACTGCGTAAGAATCCCCCGCCTTCAGGCGGCGGGAGTGTCAACTTAGTTCTGGATTGGGAAGGATGGCCAGCGCTTTTGCACAGGCACAGGAAGGCACAGGCTCATTACCTTGGTTGGTTGAGCCAATGCAGATGGGGGATCCCTCTGTTTGGGTGCTCGTTGGGGGAGCAGGTTGAGGATGCGATTGCGAACAGTTCTGCCGCTGTTGGGTTTTTCTTTGCTCCTGGCTGCCTGTCGGCCCGGCGGGCCCCCTCGCGGCATGGAGAGTGGAGAAGGCCAGCCGACACCGGTGGCCATCGGCGCCGTGGAAGAACGGCTCATTCAGGAGACGTCGGAGTTCATCGCCAGCCTCGGATCCCAGCAGGTGGCCAGTATTCGGCCCCAGGTGAGCGGCCAGGTGACCCAGGTGTTCGTGCGGCTGGGATCCCAGGTTTCTGCCGGGGCGCCTCTGTTTGCCATCGACAGCCGGCAACAACAGGCGGCGGTGGCCGGCCAAGCGGCCGGGATCGCGGCGGCTCAGGCCAACCTGGAGAGCAGCCGAGCCGTGCTCAGCCAATTGCGGGCGGATCGCCTGCGGCTGGAGGCAGCGGCGGAGTTCGCCCGGGATCAACACCAGCGCAACCTGCGCCTCTTGGCCGAGGGGGCCATCAGCCAGGCGCAAGTGGATCAGTCCAGCCGCGATCTGCGCCAGGCGGAGGCGGCCTTGGCGGCGCAACAGGAGCAGATCCGGGCCCAAGAGGCGGCCATTGTGCGGGCAGAGCGGGAGGTGGAGCGGGCCCGGGCCGAGGCGGAGCGGCAGCAGGTGCAATTGCAGTTTTTCCAGGTCACGGCTCCCTTTGCCGGTATTGTCGGGGAAGTGTTGGTGCGGCAGGGGGACTATGTGACGCCCCAGACGGTTTTGACCACCCTGACCCAAACCCAGGCGCTGGAGCTGAACCTGAATATCCCGCTGCAGCAGGCCCCCCGCCTGCGCATCGGCACACCGGTGCAGATCTTGGACAGCCGCGGCGAGGTGATCGGCACCAGCCAAATCTCTTTCATCGCGCCTGAAGCCGATGCCAGCACGCAATCGGTGCTGGCCAAGGCCCTGCTGGAGAACCCCGCCGGCCAGTTGCGCAAGGCCTACGGCCCGCTGGTGCGACCAGCCCAGTTTGTGCGAACCCGCATCCTCTGGGAGGAGCGGCCAGCTTTGCTGGTGCCGGCAACGGCGGTAGCCCGTCTGGGCGCCCAAACCTTTGTCTACACGGTGCAGACGACAGAGCCACCTGAGGAGGGCAAGCCCCCCGGGGCGGTGGCGGTGCAAAGGCCGGTGCGGCTGGGATCCCTCTACGGCAACAGCTACGAGGTGCTGGAGGGGCTGAAGGCCAACGAGCCGATTGTGCTGAGCGGCCTGCAAAAAATCCGCGATGGCGCCCCGATTGTCGATGAGGTGCTTTTGCAGCAGAGGATGCAAGGGGAGGGGAGACCGCCTGGATCCCCGCCCTAGATTTCTCCTCTTGAGCGGTTTCCCAACTTGGTCATCCCCTTCTACTCCTTACGCGGATCCCTGGCCTATGTTTGTCGACTTTTTCATTCGCCGTCCTGTTTTTGCCAGCGTCTGCTCCATCATCATTGTGCTGGTGGGAGCGGTGAGCATTCCCCTATTGCCGGTGGACTACTACCCGCAGGTGGCGCCGCCGGCGGTGAGGGTGACCGCCGTTTACCCTGGAGCCGATGCCGAGACGGTGGAGACGGCGGTAACCAATGTGCTGGAGCAGGAGATCAACGGCGTCGAGGGCATCCGCTACATCTCTTCGGTGAGCAGCAGCAACGGCACCAGCCAGATCACCGTCACTTTCAGCCCGGATCGGGATCTGGACACGGCGGCTGTGGATGTGCAAAACCGGGTGGCACGGGTGCAGGCGCGGCTGCCGGCAGAGGTGATCCAAAACGGCCTTAGTGTAGAAAAGGCCGGCGATAGCGCTTTTGTGCAGGTGGTGGCGCTGCGCTCAGAGGCAGGGGAATACGACGAGCTGTTTGTGAGCAACTACGCCGAGCTGTTCGTGCGCGATGCCCTGCGGCGCATTCGCGGCGTCAGCGATGTCATCGTCTTCGGGGAGCGCACCTATGCCATGCGCATCTGGCTGGATCCGACGCGGCTGGCCGGCTATGGGCTGACGGCGCTGGATGTGGTGAACGCCGTGCGCCAGCAAAACATCCAGGTGCCTGCCGGACAGATCGGCAGCCAGCCCAGCCCCCCGGATCAGGAGGTTCAGATCAGCGTCCAGGCCACGGGGCGGCTGTCGCAGCCGGAGGAGTTTGCCCAAATTGTGCTCAAAGCCAGCCCCGACGGCAGCTTGGTGCGCATTGCCGACGTGGGTCGGGTGGAGCTGGGGGCCCAAAGTTACGATACGTTCTTCCGCATCGGCGGCCAGGAGGCGGTGGGGATCGCCATCACCAAGCAGCCGGATGCCAACGCCTTGGAGGTGTCGCGGCAGGTGCGGCAGACGTTGGCGGAGCTCTCCCGTAGCTTCCCGCCCGGCTTGATCTACGAGATCGCCTTCGACGCCACGCTGTTTATTACGGAGTCGGTGCAGGAGGTGATCTTCACCCTGCTGCAGGCTATTGTCCTGGTGGTGCTGGTGCTGTTTATCTTTTTGCAGGATTGGCGCATCACTTTCATCCCCACTGTCACGATCCCGGTGGCGCTGCTGGGGACGTTTGCGTTTGTGCGCCTGTTCGGCTTTTCCATCAACACCCTGACCATGTTCGGCCTCACCTTGGCCACCGGCCTGGTGGTGGACGACACCATCGTGGTGGTGGAGAACATCTCCCGCTACATCCGCGACCGCGGCATGCGGCCTCTGCAGGGGGCCTCGGCGGGGATGAACGAGGTCCTGGGGGCGGTGATCGCCACGACGCTGGTGCTGTTGGGCCTGTTTGTGCCAATCGCGTTCTTTCCCGGCACCAGTGGCCGCATCTACCGGCAGTTTGCCGTCACCATTGCCGTATCGGTTTCGCTGTCTACCTTCAATGCCATTACCCTGGCTCCGGCGTTGTCGGCGCTGCTGATCCGCCCCCGTTCGGAGCAGATGTTTTGGCTGTTGCGCTGGTTTGACCGGGCCGTGGAAGGGATCCGCGCCGCCTATCGTCGGTTCCTGGAGCTGGTGGTGAAGCTGCGGCTGCTGGTGGTGGCGGGGTTTGTCGCCTGTCTGGGCCTCACCTACTGGCTGTTCCAGGTCGTGCCGACCGGGTTTGTGCCGGATGAGGATCAGGGCTTTTTCATCACCATCATCCAGGGGCCGCCGGGGGTTTCTCTCAATTACACCGACCGGGTCATCCGGCAGGCCAGCGCCATTTTGGACGGGATCCCGGAAATCGAAAACCAGGTGATCGTGGGGGGGTTCAGCTTTACCGGGCCCTCGCCGGGGAACGGGTTAATCTTCGCCACCCTCAAGCCCTGGGACGAGCGGCGGCGACCGGAACAATCGGCGCAGGCGATTGTCAACCGGCTGTTCGGGCCCTTTTTGGGCGGGATCAGCCGCTCGTTGGTGATCCCGATTTTGCCGCCAGCCATTCCCGATTTGGGGGTTACGGGCGGGTTCACCTTCCAGCTCCAGGATCGGGGGGTGAACGATTTCAACCTGCTGCAGCAGACGGCCAACACGCTTTTCTTCGTGGGCAACGCGCCGCCCCCGCCGGGCCAACCCCCCCTGGGCGTGCGGATTAACCCGCCCACCTTCAACGCCAACTCCCCCCGGTTGCAGGTCAAGGTGGATCGGGACATGGCCCAGGTGCTGGGGATCCCGCTGGCCGAGGTCTTCGGCACGCTGCAGACCCTGTTGGGGGGCACCTATGTCAACGATTTCGACCTGTTCAACCGCAACTACCGGGTCTATGTGCAGGCGGATCAGGCTTTCCGGGGCAGCCCCGAACGTATCGGCCAGTTCTACGTGCGCAGTGGGCAGGGGCAGCTTTTGCCCTTGAGCACCCTGGTTCAGGTGGAGGAGACCACCGGCCCTGCAATCATCAACCACTTCAACCTCTTCCGCTCGGCGGAGATCCAGGGCAGCCCGCTGCCGGGCTTCAGCTCAGGGCAAGCCATTCGGGCTATGGAAAGTCTGGCTGCCCGCTTGCTGCCGCAGGGGTTTGGCTTCGAGTGGTCGGGCCTGTCCTTGGAAGAGATCGAGTCGGGGGGACAGGCGCCGCTGATCTTCGCTTTGGGGTCGGTGTTCGTCTTCCTGGTGCTGGCGGCCCAATTTGAGAGCTATGTGGATCCCTTGATCATTCTGCTGGCGGTGCCGCTGGCGGTTCTGGGGGCGCTCTCGGCCCAACTGCTGCGGGGCCTGGCCAACGACATCTTTTGCCAGGTGGGGCTGGTGATGTTGATCGGTCTGGCCAGCAAGAACTCGATCTTGATCGTGGAGTTTGCCAACCAACTGGTTGCCCAGGGGATCCCGCTGGTCAAGGCCGCGATCCAGGCGGCGGAGACCCGTTTCCGCGCCATCCTCATGACGGCCCTGAGCACGATCCTGGGGATTTTCCCGCTGGCCGTGGCCAGTGGCGCCGGGGCTGCCAGCCGCCAGTCTCTGGGCACGGCTGTTATCGGCGGTATGTTCGTCTCGACCCTGCTCAGCCTGCTGGTGGTGCCGGTGCTCTATGTCGTGATCAAGAGAATCCAGGCGCGAGTTTTGGGGAGCGAATCCCGTGGGGATCTGGCCCATCTGCCGCCGCCGGAGGATCCCAAGGGTCTGTTGCCGGAAGAATCGACTTGATTGCAGGGCAAAACCTATGGCTGTGGATTCCAGCTTTTTCCAGCGACAGGGTTGGTAGGCCAACCACGCTGAAAGAGCGCCCAGCCACCCTCTTGCAGGAGCGGTGCAGAGTGCTGTCTTTCCCTCTTCTGCTTACGCAAGCGGCAGTCGGCCAAGTACAACAGGTCAGCTAACCAGAAGATTCACCCGATGGTGGCTGGGGGGCGGGCGGCGCTGCAGGAAGGGAGCCGCAGCTCACCGCTACAGGACTTTCAGGATGAGTGACGGTGGAGTCCGAAAAGGCCATACTGCAGTCTCGCTCCTCGGCCAGGAAAACAGACGGCAGCAGTCACCCTTTTTGTCAGCCGAAGGCCTTGTCTTGGAGCAGCTCCGGGTCAGCGTCGCCAGATACTCTCTCCCAAAACTGCGCCAAGTGCTGCAGGCCCACAAACCCCAACTGCCAGAGGATCAAGGCCAGGGGGCCGTGCTGCTGCCGCTGGATCTTCAGGGCCAAGGCCAGTTGTTTGGGCTTGAGGAGCTGTTGCTGCTCGGCAAAGCGGCAGAACTGCCGATCCCATTGGCTGAGGGCTTGCAAATCCGGCACAGTCAGTTCCATAGGTCTGGCTTGGGTGTAACTGGACGCTGGATCCCCTACTGTGGATCTCTTCTTTAGGGTACGCGTCTCCCTCAGCTCTCCCAAGGCGGCTCAGGGCAGAGGGCACTGAGCTTTGCCGCAGAGCTGACTTACAAGCGCTGTTGGGATAGCCCCTAGCTCCAGGGATCGTCATCGAAGGGGCTGTCCGACCAGTAGCCGCCCGACTGGGGTGGAGGAGGCTGTTGGGGTGGTGGGTAGCCGATGGGAGTAGAGGGCGGCGGCGTGGGGATGGGAGTTGGCTTTTCCATATCCTCAAGCCGCGGCAGGTCGGCGGGTTTGGGCTCAACACCGAGGCTCCTCAGCTTGGCCTGAGCTTCCTGTATCTGGGCGTTCAGCTCTTCCAAGTACGCCCGGTAGTGGTTGGCGGCTTCTAGGTATTGCTTGGCTTTGCGCTCGTTATCTTTGATGACGGCCTCTAGCTCTTTGTTGCGAACGGTGTAATCGGCCTCTTGGTTGGTGAGGTTTTCGATGGCCTGGTTGAGCACAGCCCGCCGGCGCTCCAGTTGGGCCACGATCTCCGACAGTTGCCGTTCCCGCTCGCTGAGGCTGCGCTCGCGGTTTTGCGTTTGCTCCAGTTGAAAGGCGGCCTGGCTCAGTTGTTCACGTAGGTACATCACTTGGGGTTCAGTCTCGTTGCGCTCCTGCTGCAACTCGAAGACCCGCGCTTCTAAGTTGTCTTTTTCCTGCTGCAGCACTTCCCGCTCGTTCAAAAGACGGGTGTAGAGCTGGTTGAGGAAGTCCACCTCCATCACCACCTGGCTGAGCTGGGTGGCGTATTCCCCAACCAATGCCAACTCCCGCGCGAGGTTTTGGGTTTCGCTGGTGGCTTGCTCGGTGAAAAACTGGGGAAGCTGGGTGGTTTCTCTGAGGCGTTGGGTGAACTGTTTAAAGCGGAAGGAAAAGTTGCTCGCCATTGCCGGTGCGGTAGCCTCGAAGATCAGGAGAACGCCGATGGTCAGACAACAGTCTGGATCCCGTCCACTCTAGCATCCAGCTGCAGTTTCTTTGGGGTAGAAATCCGTCCCAGCAACCTGTCTAAGTGAAGTCAGGGGTCGTTTCCGGTGTGGCAGCCTCCCGTCCTTCGGATTCGGCATCTGAGCCGGCAGCTTCGGCTACTTCTACTTTACAGTCGAGTCTCTGATTTCCATCTTTTTGTGCCTGCGATGGGACTGCGGCAATCCGGCGCAGCAGCCGTTGCAATAGCGGGGTGTGGCGATCGCCAACAACGGAGAAGCGGCTCTCGATCTCCTCAGCAGGGATGGGATCCAGTTGGGCCAGCTCCGGCTCGCTGAGGAGAAGTACCCGTATTGCAGCAAGGGGGATCTGCAAGAACAGGTTGGCCCCCCAAAACCCGAAGGCGGCTATGGCCAGGCCGGCCAGACGGGTGCCGTTGCCAGGGGTGAGGGGGGCAAAGAGGGGGGCGAAGTCGTAGAGGCGCTCAAAGACTTCCAGCAGCAGGAGTGCCGCCAATAGCGTCAAGATCTTGTGTTCGGGGCTGAGGAAGGCAGCCAAGATGCGGCGTTGGTCGGGGGTGAGTTCCTCGGGAGGAACGGCGGCCACCCACAGGCTGAAGACATCGAAGGGCTTGCGCCACTGCATGGCAAAGACTGGCCCAATGCCCGCCACGGCCACTGCGGCCTGCTCTACTCCCACCGACAGGAGAGGATCCCCGGTGGCCAACCCAATGACGGTTAGCCCAATCCACAAGGGGAAGAGGAGGATCCCGGCGGCATGGATCCAAAGGAAAGGTTCCTGCCAATGGCTGCGCATGGGGAAGTTCTAGAGGAAAGCGGAGCGGAGCTAGCGGCGGGACTTGTCCACCACTTCCAATTCCGAAAGGCGGAAGGTAACCAATTTATCCCAGTTGCCCCCCTCGAAGAGGACAGCGGCATGGTCGTCGGTAACCCGCTGTACTTGTCCTTCAAAGAGGTAGTAGGTATCGTTGGGATTGATGACCCGCACGGCCACGCCAGGGTAGATGGGGGGAAGTTCCTGAAGAAGGGAGGGAGTTGCAGTCATGGCGGCTGTTTACGATTCCTCGCGGGTGGCTAAGCCCTATCCTATCATTATGAAGGAAGGCCCTTCTTCTGCCGAACCTTTCTCTGGCAAAGCCAACCCCAAACGATGCCTGCTGACCCAGCGTCTTCCCCCTCCCAGACTTGGCATGTGCTGGTGATCGATGACGAGCAGGGACGGCGGGCTGTGGCCCTCAGTGCCGCCACCTATTCCATCGGCAGGGATCCCAGCAACGCCATTGTCGTCCATTCGGCGGCGGTTTCTCGGCAGCACGCGCTGCTCTTGCGGCTGCCGCAAAAGGGCGGTGGCTACACCTACCGGCTGTTGGACGGCAATATCGAAGGCAAGCGCAGCACCAATGGCATCTCAGTAAACGGGCAGAAATGTCTGAGCTGGGATCTCAAGGATGGGGATCAGATCCAGTTGGGGGATCAGGTGCGGATGCAGTATTGCATTCGCCAGTTGTCGAACGAAGAGTTTCAGCGGTATCTCCAGTCTGTCAGCTTTCGCAGCCTAAAGGCGGAGGTGGTGGATCGGCGCTCCACAACGATGCAGCGGTTTGACCCGCCCTCGATGCGGGTGATTTTGCCCCAACAGGAGAGGGCGGAGAAGGTTGAAGACGTGGGATCCCGCCGTCGCAACCCGCTGTGGCTGCTGTTCCAGACGCTCTGGGGACGTTTGGGGAGAAAGTCGAGGTGATTCAACTCTCAGGAATGCCCACCTGCTCTGAGTCTGAGCGAGCTGATGGGGTTTCGACGCGGTCTTGCTCTGATGCTTCTGCCTGCAGATCCAGGAGAGAAGGAGGAGAGTCTACTTCCCCGATCAATACTCCCCGCAGCCAGAGGGGGGCGATAAAGGTGGTGGCGATCACCATGACGATGATGCTGACGTCGAGAGCCTCGGAGAGAACCCCGCTGGCCGCTCCCACGCCGGCAAACACCAGGCCCACCTCGCCGCGCGGGATCATGCCCACGCCGATGGCATAGCGGTTGATGCCCGGCTTGCCGAACGCCCCCAGGCCGGCGGCCAGCTTGCCCACAATCGCAACGCTAACCAAGAAGACGGCAATGATCAGCCCCTCGCGGTTGGCGGGGAGGGTGGGGTTGAGCACGGCGAGGTTGGTTTTGGCCCCGACGCAGACGAAGAAGATGGGCACCAGCAGGTCGGAAACGGGCTTGATCTGTTCTTCTAGCTCCTGGCGCTTGTCGGTTTCCCCTAGAATTAGGCCGGCGGCAAAAGCGCCCAAAATCGCCTCCAGGTGGATCACCTGCCCTACGTAGGCCAACAAGAAAGCCAAGACCAGAGCGGGCAAAAGGGGGTTGCCGCGGGCTTTCAGGTTGTTGAGGAGAGCCACAAAGTAGGGGCTGAGGAGTCGCCCCAAGACGATAGAGCCGACGAGAAAGACGACAGCGCTGACGACGATGAGGCCAACATCGGCGACGTCAACCTCTCCGGTTTTGGCCAAGCTGGCCACCACCGCCAAGATGATGATGCCCAACACGTCGTCCAGGACGGCGGCGCCGATGATCACCTGCCCTTCGAGGGAGGTGAGTTTTTGCAGCTCGGCCAAGACGCGGGCGGTGATGCCAATGCTGGTTGCCGTCAGAGCCGCCCCGGCGAAGATGGCAGGGATGACAGGCACGTGAAAGAGGTAGAGCAGGCCCAGTGTTCCCGCCGCAAAGGGCACAGCAACCCCAATAACGGCCACGGCCGCCGCCTGCGGGCCAACCCGCAACAGTTCCCCCAGATCCGACTCAAGACCAATTTCAAAGAGAAGGATAACCACCCCCATCTCCGAGAGGATGTCGATGATCTGGCTTTGGGAGGAGAACACCTGCACCAGGGATCCCTTGTCAAGACCCGCGGTGGCCTGCAGAATCTGCATCAGAGCTGAGGACTGGGCCAAGGTAGGCAACGCCTCGGCAGAAAGCGGCCCTTCGGGAAAAACCAGTAACCCCAGGCCAGAACCGCCCACCAACACTCCTCCCAGCAACTCTCCCAGCACGGGGGGAAAACTCAGGCGAACGGCCATTTCTCCGCCAACGCGGCTGGCCAAGTAGATGACCACCAAGGCCAGCAGCACCGCCACCAAGATCAAGGGAGAGAGGTTGTCTCCCCCTGGCGCCTCGACGGGAGCGGCGGCTTCGACAGCCAGCAACACAGAGCTTAGGCAATTCAACAGCAAGATCTCACCCTTAGATGGACAGCTTTTCGTCTAAGCCGGCCTGACCAGAGCGCCAGAAAAGCTTGTGTTGCCATCTCTGGGGTCGCCCTGCCGGAAGACTGTTACAAAAACTAACCTCCCGCGTAATCCCATGGCAACGCCCATGTGGGCACTCTTTCCCCTTGCCGATAGTCCAGATAATTAGCACTTATCTGGAGTATTGTCCCTGCTGCCCGCCGAGAATTGGGCCGAGGAGGGGCAGGGGCCAACTTCCCAGAACGACAATGGAGGAAATAGAAACTCTCGCAACCAAGCTAAGGCCCACCGATGAGCTACTACATCCCCCCCACCTTTCTTAAAGTTGTCGCCCTGCACCTGACCAAAAATCATCTTCCTCTGCCCGACGTGCCCGTTCCGCTCATCTTGGGCATCCACGGGCGCAAGGGGGAGGGCAAGACCTTCCAATGCAACCTCATCTTTGAGCGCATGAAGGTCTATGCCGTCCACATCTCGGGGGGCGAGCTGGAAAGTCCCGACGCCGGGGATCCCGCCCGTATGATTCGCCTGCGCTACCGTGAAGCTGCCGAGCACATCCGCAAATTTGGCCAGATGGCCGTGCTGATGATCAACGACCTGGATGCCGGCGCCGGTCGCCTGAACAGCATGACCCAGTACACCGTCAACACCCAACTGGTGAGCGCCACCCTGATGAACATCGCCGACAACCCCACCAACGTGCAGCTTCCCGGCAGCTACGATCCCAAGCCCCTGCCGCGGGTGCCCATCATCGCCACCGGCAACGACTTTTCCACCCTCTATGCCCCCCTCATCCGCGATGGGCGCATGCGCAAGTTCTACTGGGAGCCCAGCCGCACCGACCGCATCCACATCGTTCACGGCATTTTTCAAGCCGACGGGCTGTCTCTTGAGGAGATTGAGCGCCTGGTGGACGCCTTTCCCGAGCAGGCCATCGACTTTTTCGGCGCCCTGCGCGCCCAGCTCTACGACGAGCAGGTATGGCAATTTATCCAAGAAGTCGGCCTGGAAGGGATTGCCTTTCGCCTGCTCAAAAGCAAAGAGGGCGCCCCCCAGTTTCCGCCACCGCGATTTTCTCTGGAGCAGTTGATCCAGGCCGGCCACCAGCTCAAAGCCGAGCAACACCAAGTAGAAGCCCGTCGCCTCTCCGAGGAATACCTTGGCCTCCGGCGCTCCGCTCCTCAAGAGCCGCCCCCCGCTTCCCCGCCATCCCCTCCTCCTGTGGCTGCCAACTCGGCCGATCCTGCCCCAGTTTCCCTCAACCCAGACGTGCAGGCCCAGCTTCGCCAGATCCTGGCCCAAGGCTATGAGATCCTGGTGGAGCATGCGGATCCGCGCCGCTACCGCGTTCATTCCTGGCAGGAGTGTGGAGTTGCCCACCTGAGAGAATGGGCCGCTGCCTGTCAGGCTGTCGAGCAGTGCCTCAGCCGTTTTCCCAAGGACTACATCCGGCTGGTGGGCGTAGATCCGGTGAAAAAACAACGGCGGGTCGAGGCCATCATCCACCGCCCCTGAGACTGAACCGGGGCAAAATGGCACAATGAGAGAGCCTCCCCTCTGCCCGACAATCCTCCCTGGATCATGCTGTTTTGAATCATGCTGTGGCTGCGTCTTCTCCTGGTAGCTTTGTGCGTCGTGTTAATGGGCTGGTTGTCTCCGCCTGCCCATGCTCTCCTCAACGACGACCGCTACGACGGCAACATCTTTGCCCTCTATGGCTCCAACGGCGGCATGATCCCCCCTCGTGTCTCCCTGAAACAGGCCAAAGAACAAGGGATCCCGGCCCTGCTGGTGTACTACATCGACGACAGCAGCGACTGCAAAAAATACGCAGCCACCCTGGCCAACCTGCAAGTTCGCTATGGCTGGGGAGTCTATTTCATTCCTTATTCTGTCGATTCCCTCCTGCCTGGGGATGAGCGTGGCCAATACTACAGCGGCCAAGTCCCCCAGACCCTGCTTTTTGACTCCCAGGGCAACCTCGTCTACCAATCCATTGGCAACCGCCCCATCACCGAAGTGGAAAACGCCATTCGCGCCCTCTTCCAGTTGGATCCCGTCCCCCCAGGGGTGATCCAAGCCAAACCCTTCAACGAGATCCAAACCGGGTTTGCCGGATCCCGTTCCCCCGCCCCCCCAGCCGAGGCGCAGCCGTGACCGCTCCTCCCGATTCCCCCGATTCCCTTGAGGCTCTGCAAGCCAAGCTCGAGATCTTGCAAGCGCGGCTGGCCGACCTGCGCGAGCTGGAGCGCCTATCCCAGCTCTCCCCCGAACACTGGGCTGAAATCCAGGCGGAAGTCAGCCAATTGGAACAACGTCTGCAAGCCTACCTGTTGGAAGTGTTTAACCCCGTTCCTGCCACCTTTTGGCAGGTGCTGCGTTTTGGCGGCCTGGGCCTGCTCCTCGGCATTGCCCTGCAGCGCTGGGCGCTGAGCTAGCACCCGTTAAGATTAAAAGCCCTTGGATCCCGGAGCTCCTTCCCATGCGCATGCGACGCTCCAGACCGTTCAGTTTTGACTGCAAGACCTCGCCTTTTCTGCCTCTGTTCGGCTTAGGCAGCTTTAGCTGCTTCTGAATTATCCTAGTGTTGCGGGCACCAGAAACGGCTTTTAAGGCACTGGGAACGGTCGATTGGGGCTGCTGTAAACCAGCCCAGAGGTCCGCGGTCGGTTTGCCGACTGCAGGGCTACTAAAAGCTCCTGACTTTAGTCTGGAGTAGTTTACAACCCCTCTCCTAGAGGGAGAGGAGAGTTGAGAACTAGAGTTACTCCCACCATCCAACTTCCCCACACCCCCAGAACCTGCCTCAGCAGCCCCAGACTCTCCCGCACCACCTGGGGGCTCAAGGGACGAGCCGGGATCCCCACCTTGGGCTTCTCTTTGGGGATGCCGCGATAGAAATTGGTGCCTCCCAACTGGATCTGCAGCCGCCAGGCAAAGGCCGCCTCGCTCCACCCCGAATTGGGGCTGGGATCCGCCCGCCCGTCGCGGCGACAGCGCTGCCAAAATCCCCAGGGATCCCCGCTGAGCAGGGCCAGGGTCAGCACCGTCAGGCGACAGGGCAGCCAGGTCAGCCCATCCTCACAGCGGGCCGGCACCGTGCCCAGGTAGGTGAAGGGGGCATGGCGGTAGCCCACCATCGAATCAAGCGTGCTGCTGGCCTTGTAGGCCAAAGCCAAGGGCGCCCCTCCCAAAAAGGCATAGAACAAAGGGGCCGTCGCCCCGTCGGGGGTATTCTCGGCTACCGTCTCGACCACCGCTCGCAAGATCTCCGCCTCCGTCAGGTGCTCCGTATCCCGGCCCACGTAGCGGCTTAGGCGCTGGCGGGCCTGCGGCAGATCCCCCTTTTCCAAGGGATCCAACACCTCCAAGGCGGCAAAGCGCAGGCTGCGCCCCCCTAGGCAACTGGCCATCAGGATGATCTGCATCAGGATCCCTGCCCAGGGATGGAGAGCCTGGGCAACGGCGATCAGCCCCCAGCCTGCCGCGTAGGATCCCGCCAGCAGCGCCAGGGTGAGAGCTGCCCCGCCCCAGCGCTGGGCCGCCGGCGTTGGGCAGCGCCTGAGAATGCAACTCTGGCCCCAGGCGATGACCGCCCCCATCACCCGCACCGGATGGGGCCACCCCCAGGGATCTGCCAACCAGTAATCCAGACCCAAAGCCGCCGCCAGCACCAGGGGAGCGGCTGGCTGACTCGGAAAAAACAGCAAGGTCTCCCTCCCGCAGGCGCGATCAGACCACAAACCCTCCCCCCTGACTTTGGGCTGCCTGCCAACTGCGGGCGTCGAAGTAGAGATCTTCCAGAGTTGTTTCCTCCAACACCTGCTCCACCCGCTGGGCGATCCGCCGCCAGAGGGCCTCCGTTACCCAGTCCAGCCCATCCGCAGAGCCTTCCTGCTGAGCCCCTGCCCTCTCAGCCGGGAGAGGATCCAGAGATTCTCCCACCGCCGCCAAAATGGCGCTAATTGGGATCCGCCGCGGTGCCCGTGCCAGCCGGTAGCCCCCCTGCGCCCCGCGCTGCGAACAGACCAAGCCAGCCTGGCGCAGCTCGATCAACAGCTTTTCCAGATAGGGGGCCGGGATCTGCTGTCGCTCGGCAATGGCCCGCACCGAGGCCACCTGGCCAAGCATCGCCAGATCCAGCAAAGCCCGGATGCTATAGGTAGCTCGCGTGGTCAGGCGCACCTGCTTTCTCCCGCCAATCTTCCCCGATCCTGCCACAGGGATCCCTTAACCTGGAAAGCAGTACCCGCTTAGCTCTGGCCTTGTCGAGATGGAGCGCCCCACCGCCAGCCTCTACTTGGTGGCCACCCCTATCGGCAACCGCGAAGACATTACCCTGCGGGCGCTGCGAGTCCTACGGGAAGTGGACTGGGTGGCGGCAGAAGACACCCGCCACTCCGGCCAGCTTCTTAAACACTTTCAGATCTCCGCCCGCCTCATCAGCTACCACGAGCACAACGCCGCCCAGCGCATCCCGCAAATCCTCAAGTATCTGGCGGCAGGGCAGTCGGTGGCCCTAATCAGCGATGCCGGCACACCCGCCATCTCCGATCCAGGAGAGGAACTGGTGCGCGCCTGTATCCAAGCTGGGATCCCGGTGATCCCGGTGCCTGGCCCGGTAGCGGCAGTGGCCGCTTTGGCTGCTTCTGGGCTGGCCACAGGGCGGTTTGTCTTCGAGGGGTTTTTGCCGCTCAAAGCCAGCCAACGACAAGCCCGTCTGCAACAACTGGCCCAAGAAGAGCGCACCGTCGTTCTCTACGAAGCCCCCCATCGCCTGCAGCAAACCCTGCAAGATCTCCTGGCTCACTGCGGCCCCCGGCGGCAGATCGTGCTGGCCCGCGAGCTGACCAAGCTGCACGAGTCCTTCTGGCGGGGATCCCTGGCCGCCGCTCTGGAGCACTGCGCCGCCCAGCCGCCGCGGGGGGAGTTCACCCTTGTTCTAGAGGGGCGGCCTGCCTCCGAAAAGGGCGAAGAAACCTCCCCCTCGGAAGCGGAAGTTCGCCAGGAGCTGGCCCGCCTGCTGGCCGAGGGCCTTCCCCGCTCCGCTGCCAGCCGCCAACTGGCCCGGCGCTTCCAGGGATCCCCCCTGTGGACGCGGCGCCGCCTTTACGATCTCTGCTTACAACTGGAGCCCCCTCCCTCCCTGGCCCCTCCGGCAAGCGACGACGAGACAGAATCCTAGAGCATGGCGCGCATCTTGTTGGTGGACGACGAAGTGGAGCTGGCCGATTCCCTGGCCCAGCACCTGCGGCGAGAGGGCCACAGCGTGGACGTGGCCTACGAGGGAAACAGCGCCTGGGAGCTGCTGCAGAAGCCCCCAGCCCCACCCTACGACTTGCTAGTACTGGACTGGATGTTGCCGGGCCTGTCCGGCCTCTCCCTCTGCCAACAGGTGCGACAGGTAGATCGCGCCACCCCCATCCTCTTCCTGACCGCCAAAGATACTCTCGACGACCGGGTGGAAGGGCTGGACGCCGGCGCCGACGACTACCTGGTCAAGCCCTTCGAGCTGCGGGAGCTGCTGGCGCGGGTGCGAGCCCTCTTGCGGCGGGCTGCCGGCCCCGGCGAAGGGATCCCTCGCCTGCAAATTGGAGACCTAGAGCTGGATCGGGAGAACCAAGTGGCCTACCGCCAAGGACGGATGATCCACCTCTCCCAAAAAGAGTTCCGCCTGCTGGAGTACTTCATGGCCCACCCCGGCCAGTTGCTCACCCACGAGCAGATCTACGAGCGGGTGTGGGCCGGCGAGGATCCCCCCAGCAGCAACGTCCTGGCTGCTCAGGTGCGCCTGCTGCGGCGCCGCCTCCGTCTGCCCGGCTCCCCCGAGTTGATCCACGCCGTCTATGGCAAAGGCTACCGCTTCGGGCCTGTGGCCGAGGATCCTCAGCAGCCGCCAACCCCCCTCTCCCCCTGGGAGAGGGGCTGAGGGTGAGGGATTACTTGGACTTGAGCTTCTCCGCCTTCTCGATGGCCTCCTCGATGGTGCCCACCAGATAGAAAGCCTGCTCCGGCAGATGATCCAGTTCTCCGGAGAGAATGCGCTGGAAGCCTTTGATGGTGTCCTCCAACTTCACGTACTTGCCAGGCGAGCCAGTGAAGACCTCGGCCACAAAGAACGGCTGCGACAGGAAGCGCTCGATGCGGCGGGCGCGGGCCACCACCAGCTTGTCCTCTTCCGACAGCTCGTCCAACCCCAGAATGGCGATAATATCCTGCAACTCTTTGTAGCGCTGCAGCGTTTGCTTCACCGCCTGAGCGGTGTTGTAGTGCTCCTCGCCCACAATGTCTGCCTGCAAGATGGTGGACGAAGAATCCAGGGGATCCACCGCCGGGTAGATGCCCTTGGCCGCCAGGCTGCGCGACAGCACCACCGTCGAATCCAGGTGGGCAAACGTCGTCGCCGGCGCCGGGTCCGTCAGGTCGTCGGCGGGCACGTACACCGCTTGCACCGACGTGATGGATCCCTGCTTGGTGGAGGTGATCCGCTCCTGCAGGTTGCCCATTTCCGTGGCCAAGGTGGGCTGGTAGCCTACCGCCGAGGGCATGCGGCCCAACAGCGCCGACACTTCCGAGCCAGCTTGCACAAAGCGAAAGATGTTATCGATAAACAGCAGCACATCCTGCTTGTTGACGTCGCGGAAGTACTCCGCCATCGTCAAGGCGGTCAGGCCCACCCGCATACGAGCGCCCGGCGGCTCGTTCATCTGGCCGTACACCAGCGCTACTTTGTCCAGCACCCCCGATTCTTTCATCTCGTTGTAGAGGTCGTTCCCCTCGCGGGTGCGCTCTCCCACGCCGGCAAACACCGATAGGCCGGAGTGCTCCTCGGCAATGTTGTGGATCAGCTCCTGGATGAGCACCGTCTTGCCGACGCCGGCGCCGCCAAACAGGCCCACCTTGCCACCTCTCTTGAAGGGGGCCAGCAGGTCGATCACCTTAATGCCGGTTTCAAAGGGCTCCGGTTTGACGGTCAGCTCCACAAAGGGCGGCGCGCTGCGGTGGATGGGGGCAAACTCCTTGGCTTGCACCGGCTCTCCTTGATCCACTGGCTCCCCCAGCACGTTGAAAATGCGACCCAGGGTAGCCTCGCCCACCGGCACGGTAATCGGGGCACCTGTATCCACCACTGGCATGCCCCGCACCAAGCCATCGGTAGAAGACATGGCCACGGCCCGCACGCGGTTATCCCCCAAAAGCTGCTGCACCTCAAAGGTGACTTTGACCTTCAATCCGCTTTCGGTCGTCGCCTCCACCTTGAGAGCGTTGTAGATTTCAGGCAGCTTGCCGCTGGGAAACTCGGCGTCGATCACAGGTCCAATGACCTGAGTGATGTAGCCAACGTTGGTCGCAGTAGCGGTGGCAGTAACCATGGTCGAGGCTCAGCTCCTTGTGTACTCAGTTGCAGTTATGGACTCAGCGATGCCGGATGGGAGTTTCAGAATGGGCCATGAGAAGATCTCGGACTGGGCGGCTGGATCCCGGTAGCAAAAGCCAACAGGTCTACCCCTGGACTTCGGTCTCGCGGCTCGGTTCTCTTCTGCCCAAGGGTACCGCTTCAAGGCCAATACAAAACCCTAGCTAATGTCTTAGGGGTTAGACTACTGGGTTTTTGAAGCGGTTGACTACCCATGCCGCCATACAAAAGGTACCACAAGGCCGTCCCAAAGGACAGAACGGGGCTCTAAACCCAGTTTTTTGCTCCTTTGGCAATGGCTTTGGCTTCCCCACTCGGCAGGGAACTGGCTCAGTACTCAAAGGTCATCGGCGGGAAACGGGAGGAGGAGAAGCGGCCAGTGCCCGGTTCTCGAGCAGCGGCGGGATCCCGAAAGCTCTCTGCCTCCTGCTGAAAACGCTGTAGCGCTTGTTCGATTTCCCGGAGCCTTGCTTGAATTTGCCCTTGCCGTTCCTGAATGAACTCCAATTCCTGGTTGAGCCGCTGCTTTTCCACAGTGAGCTGCTGCATCTCGGCATAGAGAGCCGATTCGGTTTTGCGGCGAGGGATCGAGCGTAACTTTGGGCGGGGCCGGGAGCGGGGCACGCGGGGCAAGCTCATAACAGAACAAATGGGATCCAGAGAAAAGGGCGTTGCGCCCATCCTAGCGCGCTCTCGCAGGCAAGAGGGCTGATGGCCTTGGCAGATGTTCGGATCTGGAGGCATGGCTGATAGGCGCCGCCTGGAGGATGTGCGCCCTTGGCGGCAACCCTGTTCCTCGGTAGGATCCGACTTGTCTAGGATGGGGAAAAGCAATGGTCGAAACCGCAGCGGAACTGTTGCAGCGCTATGGCAGCGGCGAGCGGGACTTCAGCAACAGCCAATTGGCCGAAGCTGACCTGGCCGGTGCCGACTTGGCCGGGATCGACCTGGGCGGAGCAACCCTCCAGCAGGCCAAACTGGCCGCTGCCAACCTGGAGCGGGCCTACTTGAGCGGCGCCGACCTCAGCCAAGCCGATCTGCAGGGATCCAACCTGCGCCTGGCCAATCTAGAAAAGGCCAAATTGCAGGGATCTCGATTGCAAGGGGCCAACCTGCGCGGCGCCAACCTGACCGCAGCCGACCTGAGTGGTGCCGATCTCAGCCAGGCAGACCTGGCGGGGGCCAACCTCAGCGGCGCCAACCTGAAAGGGGCCAACCTCAGCGGCTGTAAACTCAAGCTTGCCAACCTGCGGGGAGCCTGTTACGACACGGCCACTCACCTAGAAGCAGATGTCGCTCCCGCCGAGTTGGGCATGGTTTCCGCCTAGCCTGCGGCTAGTTGTCCTGAGGCTCCAGATCCAAGATCTCCTGGATCTCGGCATCGGTATAGCCCACCGCCCGCAGCTTCTCTGCCACCGCCTCGATCTCCTGCGCCGACAGATCGTGCTGGCGTACCCGATCCCAGAGATTGGCCACAATCTGCAGCAGCAAACGGCTGCTTTCCGCCTCGAACAGCTCAAAAGACGTCGCCATCTCGATTGCCTGCAACACCTCCTCGGCGCTGCCAATCGGCTGATCGAGGGATTGTTCCTCCAGATCCACCAGCAACTGGCGCAGCTGATTCAGGCCCTCCCCAAGAGCAGACATACCCCCGGCTCCTCAACGGCACCTGAGCACTCACCCTAACAGGCTTGCCTCCCTGGGCAAAAGGGATCCGATGAATTCCGCACCACCTGAGGCTATTCTGAGTAGAGGAACAATTTAGTGGCAAGCGCCAGGATTGTTGAAGGGCCGGCGAAGCGGTTCACAACAATCTACAACTACAAAAGGAGATGCACGAGTATGGCCCCAGCGAACGTCCTGCCCAACACCCCCCCGTCCCCCACTGATGGGGGCGGCACTGCCCTAGACTACAGCAGGCCAAGGTATCGGCAGGCCTACTCCCGCATCAACGGTATTGTTATCGAAGGCGAACAAGAAGCCCACGACAACTACCTCAAGCTGGCCGAAATGCTGCCGGAAGCTGCAGAGGAGCTGCGCAAGCTGGCCAAGATGGAATTGCGCCACATGAAAGGCTTCCAGGCCTGCGGCAAAAACCTGCAGGTGGAACCCGATGTGGAGTTTGCCCGCGCCTTTTTCGCGCCCTTGCGGGACAATTTCCAAAGCGCCGCAGCGGCAGGGGATCTGGTCTCCTGTTTTGTCATTCAGTCTTTGATCATCGAGTGCTTTGCCATTGCCGCCTACAACATCTACATCCCGGTTGCCGATGACTTTGCCCGCAAGATCACCGAGGGGGTAGTTAAGGACGAGTATCTGCACCTCAATTTTGGGGAGCGCTGGCTGGGCGAGCACTTTGCCGAGGTTAAAGCCCAGATCGAAGCAGCCAACGCCCAAAATCTGCCTCTAGTTCGGCAGATGCTGCAGCAGGTAGAGGCGGATGTGGAAGCCATTTACATGGATCG
The DNA here is from genome assembly GCF_054061455.1 of Thermostichus sp. OS-CIW-20. NCBI lineage: Bacteria > Bacillati > Cyanobacteriota > Cyanophyceae > Thermostichales > Thermostichaceae > Thermostichus > Thermostichus sp. OS-CIW-20. The sequence continues at coordinate 24,413 of NZ_JBSSEF010000003.1, read as the reverse complement.
CGAGGCCATTGTAGAAGACTTCATGATCGCCTACGGCGAGGCCCTGGCCAGCATCGGCTTCAACACCCGCGAGGTAATGCGCCTCTCGGCCCAGGGTCTGCGGGCCGCCTGACGCAACTCAACTCTGCCTGCCGATTGGTTTTCCGGCCTGGCTGGAACGCTCCCTACCCTCTCTGGGTGCGGACATGTTTTGATGGGATCCGGATGGAGCTCATAAAGTTAAGTTAAGTATCGAAGTGAGTGAGCATCTATGTTCGGCCTGATCGGGCACCTGACCAGCCTGGCCCACGCAAAACGGGTGGCAGATAAGCTGGGGTATTCCGAATATGCGGAGAGCGACCTGGAATTTTGGTGCATGGCTCCGCCTCAGGTGGTGGACGAGATCGTGGTGACCAGCATCACGGGCCAAAAAATCTATGGCCAGTACGTCGAATCCTGTTTCCTGCCGGAAATGCTGGCGGGGGGACGGGTGAAGGCGGCCTGTCGCAAGATTTTGAATGCGATGGCCTTGGCGCAGCGGCGCGGCTTGAACATCACCACCCTGGGAGGATTTAGCAGCATTATTTTCGAGAATTTTCGCCTCGACACCCTCAGGCGGGTGCGCAACATCGACCTGGAAATTCGGCGTTTTACCACCGGCAACACCCACACGGCCTATATCATCTGTCAGCAATTGCAGGCGGCGGCCCAGCGCTACGCCATGGATTTGGCAGCTGCCACAGTTGCCGTGGTGGGGGCCACCGGCGATATCGGTAGTGCCATCTGCCAGTGGTTGGTAGCCCACACTTCCCCGGCCAAATTGCTGTTGATAGCCCGCGAGCGGCGACGCCTGGAAGAGCTGCAGGCCAAACTTAAAAAAGGGGAGGTCTGTTCCTTGGAAGAGGCCTTGCCCCGCGCCGATTTCATCGTCTGGGTGGCCAGCATGAGCCAAGGAGTGACCCTCGATCCTCAGGTGCTTCCGGATCCCTGCGTGATCATCGACGGTGGCTACCCGAAAAACATCGCCTCCAAGTTGCAGCGCAAGGGGCTGTACGTGATCGACGGCGGCATGGTGGAACACTCTCTCGATATCGAGTGGAATATTATGCAATTTTTGAATGTGGCCAACCCGGCCCGCCAGCTCTTCGCCTGCTTTGCCGAGGCGATGCTCCTGGAGTTCGAGGGCCTGTACACCAATTTTAGTTGGGGCCGCAACTTGATCACCCTAGAAAAGCTGGATTTAATCGGGCAACTGTCCCGCAAGCACGGCTTCCGTCCCCTTATGCCCGAAGCCTAGGTTTAGCTGGGCTGACCCCCTGAAAAGCGGTAACTGAGAGGAGGGGCAATCTGAGACAAGGAGATCCCCGCCCTAGCGGGGGTAGGGATCTGGAATCGAGATACTCACGTCCAACTTTCCGGCCACAGGGCACCCAAAGAGTTTCCCCCACACCCAGAGATCTCAATCAGTTGAAAAGAACCCCAGAAACGCCGCGAGAGAGCCACCATGTCTCAATCTTTTACCGCCCACCTCTGGCAGACGATCGAGCCCATCTACCAACAGATCTTGGATCACCCCTTTAACCAAGAGCTGGCCGCAGGCAGCCTCTCGCGGCAGCGCTTTCAGTTCTATCTGCAGCAGGATGCTCTTTATCTCACCGATTTTGCCCGCGCCCTTGCCTTGATCGGGGCCCGTTCCGAGGGGGCTGAGCGGGTGGTGAGTTTCTTGAACTTTGCCCTGGGGGCCATTGTGGCCGAGCGCAGCCTGCACGAGAGTTACTTTCGCCTCTACGACATCCAGCCGGAGACAACCTACGCTCCTGCCTGCTTCGCCTACACCCGTTTTCTATTGGCTGCGGCTGCCTTGGATCCCTACGAGGTGGCCATGGCCGCTGTGCTGCCCTGCTTCTGGATTTACCGTGAGGTGGGATCCGCCATTTACCGCACCGCCAAGCCCAACAATCCTTATCAACAATGGATCGACACCTATGCCGGGGAAGAATTTGCCCAGGTGGTGCAACAGGCCCTGGACATCACCGACTCCTTGGCTACGCAGACCACAGCGGCGACGCGGGAGAAGATGACGGCTGCTTTTGTCACCGCCTCTCGCCTGGAATGGCTGTTCTGGGACAGCGCCTACCGCCTGGAAACCTGGCAGCCCGCCTGATCCCCGCCGGGCCTGGCGGCTCAGCAAGGTCGTCATGGCCATGGCATGTGGTTATGGTCCAACGCCAAGATGACCCGCACCTGGGTCAACAGCTCCAGCTCTTGTCTCAGATAGCCCAGGCAGGTCTTGGCTTCTGCGGCGGTGGGGCGGTTCTGCGGCGGCGCGCAGCGCATCACGGCTGAGATGGAGCAATCCCGCAATTGCAGGCCATCTTCCCGGTGCAGAGAGATGGGTTGATTGGCAAACCTGGCCCGGCGCAGAGCGCGAAATAGCCAATCCCCGCTGGGATCCCCCGTAAACACCCGCCCGGTGCGGTTGCCCCCATGGGCTGCCGGCGCCAAGCCGATCACCCACAGCCGCGCCTGCACATCCCCAAACCCCGGCACCGGTCGGCCCCAGTAGAGCTGGTCACAAAAACGGGCCACCTTTTGCTGGGCAACCGCCTCTCGCCAAGCCACCAGGCGGGGACAGCGGCGGCAAGCGACGATCTCAGCCTGTAGCGCCGCCCAGGGCTGGTGATCCGCCAACGCCTCACTCTTCTTCTCCCTCATCCTCCGTCGGCTCGTCAACGGGGGTGGAGTCGTCGATGAGCTGGTCGTCATCCAAGATCAGGCGAGGCGGCAGCTCTGGCAGCACAACAGGCTCCTCCTCTTCCTCCGGCTCCGGTTCTGGCGCCATCTCCTCGTAGGTGCTGAAGCCCGTGCCCGCCGGGATCAAGCGCCCGATGATCACGTTCTCCTTCAGGCCCCGCAGCCAGTCGGACTTGCCTTCGATAGCCGCCTCCGTCAGCACCCGCGTGGTCTCCTGGAAGCTGGCCGCCGAGATGAAGCTGTCGGTGTTCAAGCTGGCCTTGGTGATCCCCAGCAGAACGGGCGTGTACTTAGCCGGCGCCCCGCCGGTGATGGCCATGGTAGCGTTGGTCTGCTGGATTTCCCGCAGCTCCACCAGCTCGCCGGGCAACAGGACGGTGTCGCCGCTGTCGTCCACCCGCACCTTGGAGGTCATCTGGCGCACCACAATCTCGATGTGCTTGTCGGCAATCTCCACCCCTTGCGAGCGATAGACGTTCTGCACCTCGTTGACCAGGAAGCGCTGCACCTCCCGCAAGGCTAGCCGTGCCGCTTGGTCGTCGCCCAAGGTTTGGCGATGGTACTCAAAGTAGATCTCCAAGAGGTCGTGGGGGTTGGCCGGGCCGTCGGTCAGCGGATCCCCCACCTGTACCGGCTGGCCATCGACCACGATCAGGTTTTGCCCCGGCATCACCGAATACTCGGTAACCGTACCATCGGCTTCGATGACCCGCAGATCCGGCTCTTCTCCTCGCCAGCTCAGTTGCACCGTGCCGGGCCGCTTGGCCAGAACACACATTTCCTTGGGCTTGCGGGCCTCCAACAGCTCCTCGATCCGCGGCAGACCCTGGATGATGTCCCCCGTCTTGGCCCGCTCAAACACCAGGAGGGCCAAAGAATCCCCCCGCTGCACCAGATCCCCATCCCGCACCTGCAGAATGGCACCCGCCGACACCAAATAAGGCCGCGCCAACCGCAACACCACTTGGCCATCGGCGATCTGCATCACTTGCCCCGACTCGGGGGCAGGGATCCCCGGCGCCAGCTCGTCGCCGGCCCGCACCAGCGCTCCCACCTCGACGCTGGCTTGGCCCGTCAGAGGCACCGTCAGCAGGTCGTCGTCGGTAACCACCAGAACCCGTCGCACCACCTCCGCGCCCTGGCGGATCCCCTGCACGATCCCGGCTTTTTTGGCCTGAATCTCGGTGCGGGCGATAACACCCCCCCTGCCGATACTGTCTCCTTCGCTCACCAACAGCCGCGTGTGGGTACTCCCCTGGGTTAGATCCGCCTCCACGTCTCGGCGCAGGAGCAGGGTTTCCAAGATCACCAGTTGCAGGCGACGGATACTGGGATCCTTCTCATCTTGGATCAGTTCAATATCGGCCTTCAGTTGCGGGGCGTCGGTATCGATCTCCAGCACCAGTTGTGTGCGCAGCAGTTCTACCGGCCCCACCGACTTCACCCGCTCCCCATCCTTGAAGGGAACGCGCTGCACCGCCCGCAGGCGAATGGAGCGGCCAGACTCGCTGGTAGACTCTTGGCTGGGCACCACCGGCCGGTCGGGGATCTCGTACTCGTACACCGGGCGCAGCAGCAGGCCTGGCCCTTCAGGCGTCTCCACCTGCTCCAGATAGACCAATCGGTCAGGGACGATGCTGCTGAGCAGCTTCTGGCCCGGCTGGATTAGCGTGCCGGTGGGTATTTCCAGGTCGGCGGGGTCGTCCACCAGATGCAGGGATCCGGGCTTGATGACGATCTCCCGCAGGATGTCGTTTTTCTGGATAACCTCGACGACGCCAGCATTTTGGCAGAAGATGTCCTTCACCACCTCGGTGCCGGCTTCTACGTACTGGCCATCCTCCACGTTCAACAGGGAGATGTCCTTGTTCACCTCGTGGGTCTCCTCCGGGATCCACAGCAAGGTGCCGCCCCGGATGACCTCATAGCCCTGCTTCGCCTTGCCCCGCCGGGCCACCTCGACACCGGCAAACTTCACCAGGCCGCCCGTCTGGGTGCGGAAATTGTTCTCGATCAGCTCCGCCACTACCTCGTCGTTGCCCACTTTGGTGCCCGGCGTGGCCTTGAGGACAAAGGTCTGGCCGCTGGCCGTATCCAGCAAAAATTGCTCCCGGCCCTGGTGGGATTCCACCCGCACCCGCGCCTCGTGCAACACCACCGCGGCGTTGATGATCTCCACTTCGCGCCCACTTTTGGTGTCGCTGCGCTCCGGCAGCCGCACGATGCCGCCGTGCTCGGTTACCAGCGAGGTCTCAGCGATCACATCCCCCGCCTGCACCCGATCCCCGTTTTTCACCGCCGGCTCGGCCCCCGGCGGCAGGTTGTATACCTGGCCGGACATCACCCAGATCAACCCTTGCCGCTGCGCGGTGCAGGTGGTGTTGCCCTGGCGGTCGGTTTTCTCCTCTATGGGCAGATCGGCAAAGCGGATTTCCCCCGCCAAGTCGGCCACCACCTCCTTCTGGGCTTTCTCGGTGCTCTTGCGCACGGCCTTGGCTACAGTCACTTCCGCAATCAACTGATCCCGCTGCACCTGGACCCCGTCCCGCACCAGCAGAGTGGATCCCTGCGTCATGTCGAAGACTTCCCGTTGTCCGTCTGGCCCTTCCAGGACAATTTGGTTGTTCGCTTCTAGCTGCAGGGCATCGTCGCCGTGGCGGGTGCGGAAGGGGCGGGTGCGCAGATTTTTCGGGAACCGCACCACGCCAGCAAAGGGGGCGCGAATTTGGCGGGCCACCTCCCCGGTAAACACACCTCCCGTGTGGAAGGTGCGCATGGTTAACTGGGTGCCCGGCTCCCCAATCGATTGAGCGGCGATGATCCCGACCGCCTCCCCCAGATCCACCAGCCGGGAGTGGGCCAGGCTCCAGCCATAGCACATCCGGCACACCGATCGGTTGGCCTCGCAGGTGAGGGGAGAACGCACCATCACCTGCCGGATGCCGGCCTCCACAATGGCCTTGGCCAAGTCGTGATCCACCTCTTGGTTGCGGCGGGCAAGGATCTCCTGGGTTTGCGGGTGCACCACATCCCGCGCCAGCACCCGGCCCACCAGGCGCTCCTCCAGCGACACCACCACCTTGTCCGCATCCATCAGGGGTTCCAGCAGGATCCCTTGGTCGGTGCCGCAGTCGGATTCCCGCACGATCACATCCTGAGACACGTCCACCAAACGGCGGGTCAGGTAGCCAGAGTCGGCAGTGCGCAAAGCCGTGTCCACCAAGCCCTTGCGCGCCCCGTAGGAAGAGATGATGTATTCGGTAACCGTCAGGCCCTCGCGGAAATTGGTTTTAATCGGCAAGTCGATGATCTCCCCCTGCGGGTTGGCCATCAGGCCGCGCATGCCCACCAACTGCCGCACCTGCGAGACGTTCCCCCTCGCCCCCGAGTTGGCCATCATGTACACGGAGTTGAGGGGATCGTTCTGGCGGAAGTTGCTGAGCATCTCCTCCTTAATCTGGTCGTTGGTCTGGTTCCAGGTATCGATCACCTTTTGATAGCGCTCCACCTCGGTGATCTCGCCGCGGGTGTAGCGCTCCGTGGCCGCCTCGATCTCCGCTTCTGCCTGGGCCAACAACTGCCGCTTGCTGGGTGGAATGCGCAGATCCTCGATGCTGATGGAAACGGCAGCCTGGGTGGCGTATTTGAAGCCCAGGGCCTTCAGAGCATCCGCCATCTGAGCGGTGCGGGCGGTGCCGTAGCGAGCAAACGACCAGGCAATCAGATTGCGCAGCTCTTTTTTGCCGATTTGATAGTTGCGAAAGGGTACAGGGGGCGGCGGGGTCTTGGCCTTGGCGCCATCGGCGGCCTGCCGGACTAGACCGGCGGAAAAGCGTCCTTTTTCGCTCATAATGCCTCGGTGATAACTCTGACAGTTCTGGACAAGGGGGCAGGGATCCCAGCTACCCATCGACAAGGGCAACGTCCACAGGGGCAGCCTCAAGCAGACAAAATATCTTGCACCGTTTTGTTGAAGATGATCCGGCCCGCCGTGGTGCGAATGTATTGGCTGATCACGTTGCCGTCCCGATCCTCGCGGATGCGGCGGTAGTTGGTGATCTTGAGGCGGGTGCCGCCCGGCTCCTCGATAATCTGAGGCTCCGACTCTTTTTCCTCTTTGCCCAACTCCATCGGGCCGCTGTAGCGCACCCAGATTTTGCTGTGCAGGCCGATGACGCCGCGGTCGTAGGCGATGAGGGCGTCCTCCAGGCTGGCAAAATAACGATCGCCAAGGTCGGGGGCGTGGGGATTGTCCGCCGTCAGATAGTAGCACCCCAACACCATGTCTTGGCTGGGAGTAATAATCGGAGCGCCTGTGGCCGGGGAGAGGATGTTGTTGGTGGCCAACATCAGCAAGCGTGCCTCCGCCTGGGCTTCCAAGGAGAGAGGCACATGCACCGCCATCTGGTCGCCGTCGAAGTCGGCGTTGAAAGCCGGGCAGACCAAGGGGTGGAGCTGAATCGCCCTCCCCTCCACCAGGATCGGCTCAAAAGCCTGGATCCCGAGGCGGTGCAACGTTGGGGCACGGTTGAGCAAAACTGGGTGGCCGTCGATTACGTCCTCCAGCACGTCCCAAACCTGCGGGTCATTGCTCTGGATCAGCTTTTTGGCGGCTTTGATGTTGTTGACGATGCCCCGCTTGATCAACTTGTGGATCACAAAGGGCTGGAACAGCTCGATGGCCATCTCTTTGGGCAAGCCACACTGGTGCATGCGCAGGTTGGGCCCCACCACGATCACCGAACGCCCAGAGTAGTCCACCCGCTTGCCGAGCAGGTTTTGCCGGAAACGCCCCTGCTTGCCCTCAATGATATCGGAGAGGGACTTGAGGGGACGGTTGTTGGCCCCCACCACCATGCGCCCCCGCCGACCGTTGTCGATCAGGGCGTCCACCGCCTCCTGCAGCATACGCTTCTCGTTGCGCACGATGATCTCCGGCGCCATGATCTCCTGCAGCCGCGCCAGGCGGTTGTTGCGGTTGATCACCCGACGGTAGAGATCGTTGAGGTCGCTGGTGGCAAAGCGCCCCCCATCCAACTGCACCATCGGGCGCAGATCGGGCGGGATCACCGGCAGCACCCGCAGCACCATCCACTCTGGCCGGGCTCCCGTGGCGATGAAGTTGTCGATCACGCGCAGCCGCTTGATTAGGCGCGCCCGCTTCTGGCCGCGGGCGCTGGCGATCTCCTCCCGCAACTGCTCCGCCTCTTTTTCCAGGTCGATATCCTTGAGCAGGCGTTCGATGGCCTCCGCCCCGATCATGGCCCAGTTCTCCGGCAGTTGCAGCTCGGATCCCTCCTCGTACATCTGATCCTCGATCTCCAGGTATTGATCCTCGGTCAGCAACTGCTTGTAGGAGAGGTTGGGAGCGTTGCCCGGATCCACCACCACGTAGGCGTTGAAGTACACCACCTGCTCCACGTCCCGCAGCGGCATGTCCAACAGCGTGGCGATGTGGCTGGGGATCCCTTTCAGGTACCAAACGTGGGTGACCGGGGCGGCCAGTTTGATGTAGCCCATACGATGGCGGCGCACCCGCGACTCGGTCACCTCCACCCCACAGCGCTCGCAGACAATGCCGCGATGCCGCACTCGCTTGTACTTGCCGCAGTGACACTCCCAGTCCTTAACCGGCCCGAAGATGCGCTCACAGAAGAGACCATCCATCTCCGGCTTGAGGGTTCGGTAGTTGATGGTCTCCGGCTTGGTGACTTCTCCCACCACTTGGCCGTTGGGCAGGGTGCGCTGGCCCCACTCTATAATCCGCTCCGGAGAAGCCAGCCCAATCTTGACATAGTCAAAGCGTTGCTCCGTTTTGGCCATTGCCGTTGTTCTCCTGACTTGCTGCCCTAGCAACTACAAAGGAAGGGGAGAGGAACCCCACCCCTCCTCTCCTGAGCCGAATGGGATCCCTGGCATCAATCAAAAATCGTCCTCTTCCTCCCTGTCTTCGTCTTCCTCGCGGCTGCGCCTGGCTAAGGTAAAGGTTCCTCCTGCCGCTGGAGAAAGATCCTCGGATGTAACGGATTCATAAGTGGGCCGCGAGGGGGTGTGGCGGCTGGAGACATCGGCCATCAGATCCACCTCCACATCGCGGGTCTGGCCGTCGCTGTCCACCTCCACCTTATGGACAGACACGTCCAGGCAGAGGGACTGCAGCTCCCGCACCAACACCTTGAAAGATTCCGGCGTGCCGGGTCGAGGGATGGGCTTGCCCTTGACGATGGCGTTGAGGGCCTCGTTGCGCCCCACCATATCGTCCGACTTGACGGTGAGCAGCTCCTGCAAGATGTAGGCCGCTCCAAACGCCTCCAAAGCCCACACCTCCATCTCGCCAAAGCGCTGGCCACCCTGCTGCGCCTTACCCCCCAGGGGCTGCTGGGTTACCAGCGAGTAGGGACCGGTAGAGCGGGCGTGGATCTTGTCGTCCACCAAATGCACCAGCTTCAGCATGTAGGCACGGCCCACCGTAACCGGCTGGTCGAAAGGCTCGCCAGTGCGACCATCGAACACCTGGATCTTGCCGCAGTACTTGCCTTCTGGGTTGAAGATCCAGTCTTTGCCGGTTTTTTCACGGGCCTCCCGCAACTTGGCCTCCACCGTCAACCGCGAGGCTTCCAGGCCGTGCATCTCGTCGAAGGGCATCAGCTTAAAGCGCACCCCCAAGTGTTCTGCCGCCCAGCCCAGGAGGCACTCATACACCTGGCCCACATTCATGCGGGAGGGAACCCCCAAGGGGTTGAGCACCACATCCACCGGCGTGCCATCCGCCAGGTAGGGCATGTCCTCGATCGGCAAGATGCGGGAGATGATGCCCTTGTTGCCGTGACGGCCCGCGATCTTGTCCCCCACTTGAATTTTGCGCTTGAGGGCGATGTAAACCCGCACCACCATGTTGGCGCCCGGAGGCAGCTCGTCCCCCTGCTCGCGGGTAAAGATGCGTACATCCACCACCCGTCCGCGCTCGCCGTTGGGCACCCGCAGCGAGTTGTCGCGCACGTCGCGAGCTTTCTCGCCGAAAATGGCCCGCAACAGCCGCTCCTCTGGCGGTTGATCCGACTCCCCTTTGGGAGTGACCTTGCCCACCAAAATATCGCCGGCTTCCACCCAAGCCCCAATGCGCACAATGCCGTTTTCGTCCAGGTTGCGCAGGGCATCTTCCCCCACGTTGGGAATCTCGCGGGTGATCTCTTCCGGCCCTAGCTTGGTCTGCCGGGCTTCGATCTCGTACTTCTCGATGTGTACCGAGGTGAAGACATCATCGTAGACCAGCCGCTCGCTGATCAAGATGGCATCTTCGTAGTTGTAGCCCTCCCAGGGCATGTAGGCCACCAAGACGTTTTGGCCCAAGGCCAGCTCGCCTCCCTCGGTCGCCGGGCCGTCCGCCAGCACCTGCCCGGGCACCACCCGATCCCCCGCGTAGACAAGAGGGCGCTGGTTGAGACAGGTATCTTGGTTGGAGCGCTGGTACTTCTGCAAGCGGTAAACAATCGGATCCCCGCCGTCGTCTGGCCGCACCACGATTTCGTCGGCGGAAACATAGGTCACCACGCCACTGGTGCGCGACACCACCACCATGCCAGAGTCCCGCGCCGCCTGGGCTTCCAAACCCGTGCCCACATAAGGCCGATCCGGCTTGAGCAGGGGCACCGCCTGCCGCTGCATGTTCGCCCCCATCAGGGCGCGGTTGGCGTCGTCGTGCTCCAAAAAGGGGATCAAGGAGGTGGCCACCGAGATCACTTGCACCGGCGACACCTGCACGTAGTGCACCTCGCTGGGGTGGGCGGTGGTAAATTCCTGGCGGTAGCGCACCGGCACCAAGTCGGCGGTGATGCGGCCTTCGGCATCCACCGGCACATCCCCCGGCGCCACGCGATACTCGTCCTCCTCGTCGGCGGTGAGGTAGACCATCCCCAGATCCTTGCGCACCACGCCGTTTTCGACCCGGTAGTAAGGGCTTTCGATGAAGCCGTACTGGTTGACGCGGGCGTGGGTGGCCAGGGATCCGATCAGCCCGGCGTTGGGGCCTTCCGGAGTTTCGATGGGGCAGATGCGCCCGTAGTGGCTGGGGTGGATATCCCGCACGGCAAAGCCGGCCCGCTCCCGGCTCAGGCCACCGGGGCCCAAGGCCGACAGCCGCCGCTTGTGGGTCAGCTCCGCCAGCGGGTTGGTCTGATCCATGAACTGGGAGAGCTGGCTGGAGCCGAAGAACTCCTTGATGGCCGCCACCAAGGGCTTGGGGTTAACCAGCGAGGCCGGGGTGAGGTTCTCTGACTCGGAGACCGTCATGCGCTCGCGGATGATCCGCTCCAGGCGGTTGAGGCCCACCCGTACTTGGTTTTGCAAGAGCTCGCCCACCGAGCGCACGCGGCGGTTGCCCAGGTGATCGATGTCGTCCACATGGCCGATGTCGTACTCCAAGTTAATCAGGTAGTCGATGACGGCCAAGATGTCCGTGACGGTGAGCACCCGCACATTTTCCGCCACGTTGAGATTGAGCTTTTTGTTGAGCTTGTAGCGCCCTACTCGGCCCAGGTCGTAGCGCTTGGGATCGAAGAAGCGGGATTCCAACAACTGCTGGCCGCCGGAGACGGTGGGAGGCTCGCCAGGCCGCAGCTTGCGGTACAGCTCCATCAGGGCCTCTTCTTCGCTGTAGTGCCCCTCTTTTTCCATGGTTTTTTGGAAAAATTCGGGGTGGCGCAGGCTGTCGTAGATCTCCGAGTCGCTCAGGCCCAAGGCCTTCAGCAGCACCGCCGCCGAGAGCTTGCGGGTTTTGTCGATGCGCACCCACACCAGGCCGTTTTTGTCGGTCTCAAACTTCAGCCAGGCGCCCCGGTTGGGGATGAGGCTGGCGCTGTAGGTGCGCCGACCGTTTTTGTCCAGCTCCGACTTGTAGTAGACGCCGGGGCTGCGCACGATTTGGTTGACGATCACCCGCTCGGCGCCGTTGATGATGAAGGTACCCCGATCCGTCATCAAAGGCAGCTCGCCGATGAAGACGTCCATGTCCTTGATCTCGCCCGTCTCTTTGTTAATCAGGCGAGTGGGCACCCGGATTTGCGCTTGGTAGGTAGCATCCCGTCGCTTAGCTTCCTCAGGGTCGTAGCGCGGCTTGTTGATCTTGTACCCTTTGGAGGGATCCCCAGGGCGGTACTCCGGCAGAAAGTGCAGCTCCAGCTTGCCTGTGTAATCGACGATAGGGGAAAAGCTGAGGAGCTCCTCTTCAAACCCTTCTCGCAAAAACCACAAAAAACTCTCCCGCTGAATCTCTACCAGGTCAGGCAAGGTAGGAGCGGCAGGGGATGGCACTGCTAATTGTGTCATGCGTTGCTCGGCAGGGGTTGCGCTGCAGTCAGGTCTCTAATTATAGAAACCCTGCCAACGATCGTCAACGAACGTTACAAGGGCCGCCGGGTTATCCGGGAAGTTTTGGCAACGGCCCCTGGGATCCCAGCCAAGCTGCCAAGCCAGGGGCGATCCCCAACCTGCCTTAAGGATTGTTCACATCCATTCACACTTAAGCAGATTATTCTAATCATTGACCGTTGGGAAGTCAGCCGCTGCTCCGACTCCGCTTGCCGGTCGTCAAAGGGCTTGGAAAAGTGGGGTGGGCCTGGAGGCTAGGTCAAGTCGTTGGAGGGCGCGCTCAGCCTGGTGGAGGTCTGGTCTGCGTCGTTCCCCGGCAGGATCCACATCCATTCAGATGAGAAGGGGTTGAAGTGGGGTTACACAGCCTCTGGGGCCAGGGCGACCTTTATTGATGTTTTTGAAAACAGCTCACACAAGCAGCCGTTTTTGGCGAGGAGGATTTTGTGAGTCAAAGTCTGCAACAAAAACACCAGCATGCCAGCCTCTCGGTTCAGTTGCGGGAGGGCACCAAGCAGTCCCACACCATGGCCGAGAATATGGCCTTCATCAAGTGCTTCCTCAAGGGAGTGGTGGATAAAAAAGCCTACAGCCGCTATGTGGGCAACTTTTACTTTGTCTACAGCGCTCTGGAAGAGGGCTTTGCCCAATTGCGAGAGCACCCGCTGGTGGGCCGGCTTTACTATCCCGAATTGTGGCGCAGGGCCAGCCTGGAGAAGGACTTGAATTATTTTGTCGGCCCCAATTGGCGTGCCGTGGTCAAGCCCTCTCCCGCTTGCCAGGTCTATGTCAACCGCATTCGAGAAGTGGTGGAAAAAGACCCGGTTCTGCTGATTGCCCACGCCTACACCCGCTACATCGGCGACCTCTCGGGCGGCCAGATCCTGAAAAACATCGCCCGCCGGGCCATGGGCCTGCCGCCGGGGGAAGGAACGGCCTTTTACGATTTCGAGCAGATCCCCCACGAGGGCAAGTTTAAGCAGCGCTACCGCGCCCAGTTGGACGCGCTGGAGCTGGATCAGGCCACCATCGAGCGCATTGTGGCGGAAGCCAACTACGCCTTCAAGCTCAACATGGACTTGTTCAAGGAATTGGAGGGCAATTGGCTGCTATCCATGGCCCGCTTGGCCTGGAACTCGCTTCTCAGCCAGTTTCGGCGCCCGTCCGCCCGCTCTGAGGCGGCTGCCCCCACCTCCTGAGCCACACCTCTTTGCGGCGAAACAGGGCGTTCCTGGCCTCCCCATCCCCCCTCTCCCTCAGGGGAGAGGGTCCGAGGGTGAGGGATTAGTCGCATCCGAGGGTGTCGCGGGTGGCCCGCCCGGTGACGGGGTTAACGCCGCTGGCCCGTTCGCAGAGGATGGCAAGGGCATCTTTGCGGATCAGGGCGTTGGTGAAATCCGCCCCCTCGATCTCGATCCCTTCCACCCGCGCCAGCCACATCATGCTGTCCTGCAGTTGGGCTTCCCGCAGGTCGGCACCTTGCAAATTGGCCATGTCCAAGGTGGCGCCGCGCAGATCGGCCCCCCGCAGGTTGGCTCTGCTGAGGTTGGCTCCAAACAGATTCGCCCCTGCCGCTTTGACATGGCTGAGATCGCTTTGTCGCAGGTTGGCCTTGAGAAATTTCCAGCCGCTCAGGTCTTGTCCGGCAAAGTTCGCCCCCTGCAGATCCCGCTTGCTGTAGTCTTCTGCCCAGGACGGGGATCCCAAGAGGGCGACACCCAGGCACAGGATCAGCCCGCAAAACACCGCACCCCGCAGGAAAGGGGTCAGCCAGGACAGTCTCACCAAACCAGAAGCCGGCCAAGCAACAGACATCGCAGATCCCTCCAGGAAACCTCCACGGCTTTGGGATTGCTCTTACTTTTATCCTACCGGATGGGGATCCCGCCGGCAGATTGGGCTAATTTGGGCTTTTATAAGCTGAGTCCCAACTGGCGAGGGGGGGACAGGGATCCATGTCCACAGTCGAGGTCTTCAATGCGCAGCAGATAGCGGAGCTGATCGACGCTCTGGCTACAGCAATTGCCAGGGATCACCCCCACCTGGACAGGCTGGTGTTGATCGGCATTCGCACTCGCGGCGTCCCCTTGGCCTACCGCCTGCGGGATCGCATCGCCACCGGCTTCGGGAGCCCACCGCAGGTAGGAGAGCTGGACATCACCTTCTTCCGAGACGACCTGGGCTCCGGCGGCCTGCGCACTCCCAATCGCAGCGAGCTGCCGCGGGATCTGACCGGCCAAGAAGTGGTGTTGGTGGACGATGTGCTCTTCCGGGGTCGCACCGTCCGTGCGGCTCTGGAGGCTCTCAACCACTTTGGGCGACCGGAGCAAGTGCGCCTGGCCGTGTTGATCGACCGCGGCCACCGCCAGTTTCCCATTCAACCAGACTACTGCGGTCACAAGCTAACCACGGCCCCTGAGCAGATCGTCAAAGTGCACCTGCGGGAAACCGACGGCGAGGAGCGGGTGTTGTTGATCGACGCCAAACTTGAGGAAAACAGCAGAGAGTGAGCCTGAGACGCCCCTGGGGTGCGGTATGGTGGGGATAATCTGCCGACTTTTGCCGCTATGGCTGTCTTGCCGGAAACCCGTCGCTACGCTGTCTTGGGCACAGGCGCCCTGGGAGGGTTTTACGGGGCAAAACTGCAACAGGCTGGCTTCACGGTGCATTTTCTCTTGCACAGCGACTACGACCACGTGCGCCAGAAAGGGCTGTGGGTAGAGTCCTGCTGGGGCGACTTTCACTTACCCCAGGTAAATGCCTACGCCGCCGTGGAGGAGATGCCCGTCTGCGAAGGGGTGATCGTGGCCCTGAAAGCTACCCAAAATCACCTCCTGCCACGGTTGCTGCCGCCTGTGCTGGCGGACAACGGCGTGGTGATCCTGCTGCAAAACGGCCTGGGGGCGGAGCCGGAGATTGCCAACTGGGTTGGCCCTGAGCGGGTGATCGGCGGGCTGTGCTTTATCAGCTCCAACAAAGTCGGCCCCGGCCACATCTGTCATCTGGATTATGGCTCGGTGCTGCTGGCGGAATACGGCCCCGGCTATGCGCCCCAGGGGATCACGCCTCGCCTTCAACAAGTTCAAGCAGATTTTCAGCGGGCCGGGATCCCGACCTCTCTTTCTCCGGATCTGATGTTGGCCCGCTGGCAGAAGTTGGTCTGGAACATTCCCTTCAACGGCCTCTCGGTGATCTTCAACGCCGATACCCAGCAAATGATCCGCGACCCTGAGGCCCGCGCTTTGGCGGAAACGCTGATGCACGAGGTGATCCAGGGGGCTGCCGCCTGTGGCCGCCACCTCCCGCAGACCCTGATCTCCGAGATGCTGGCCAGCACCGAGAAGATGGCCCCCTACCGAACCAGCATGAAGATCGACTACGAGCGCAAGCGTCCCCTGGAACTGGAGGCTATTTTTGCCAACCCGCTCCGCTATGCCCAGCAAGGCGGGATTCAGATGCCGCGGGTGGAGATGCTCTACCGGCAGTTGCAGGTGTTGGATCGCCTCAATCGAGGGATCCCGGCCTGAGGGCAAGCTTTTTCCTTCTCCTGCGGCTAGACTCAGCCGCAGCGGAGCGCTGCGCTGGCTTCATGCCTCTAGGATCCACCCACGATCGCATCACCCTCTGGACAGCTCCCGGCGTCACTTTGGCAGCCGGCCTGTTGGGCAACAGCGCTGCCGTAGCTCTGGCCGTGGGATCCGCCTATCTCTTCAGCGGCCTGATGTTTTCCGGGGATCTGGACACTGACTCTCGCCAGTATCGCCGCTGGCTGTTCCTGCGCTGGATTTGGCTCCCCTACCGCCGCTGCCTGCAACACCGCTCCTTCTGGTCCCACGGGCCGATCGTCGGCACTGCCCTGCGCGTGCTCTACCTGGGCCTGTGGGTGGCGGGGGTGGGCCTGCCGGGGGCTTGGCTGGGATCCCGCCTGGGCTGGTGGCAGTGGCGGCCCTGGGCCTGGCGCAACCACCTCTGGCAAGGGTTGCATGCGCACGCAGAGACGCTGCTTTGGGTGGGCATGGGGCTGGAGCTGGGTTCGCTGAACCACAGCCTCAGCGATTGCCTGGTCTCCCGCTGGCGACGTTGGCGCAGACGCCGTCGAAGAAGGGGATCCCCCCTTGCCAGGTATGGGCAAAAGTTAGGCTAGCCAGAGCCGTCTAAGAGACAACCCCGCTGGCCAGGGATCCCGGCAGCAGCTTGTGGCCCGATCCGGTAAGCTGAGTGGGGCAGAAGCCCTTTCTTCTGAGATCTGTGCATCCGGGTCGTAGCTATCGCCGCCTTTTTCCCTTCATTCGGCCCCACCTGTGGATGTTGCTGCTGGGGCTGGCCTGTACCCTTGGCTTTGTCCTCACTATGCCTGCCCTCGCCTACTTGATCGAGTGGGTGGCCCGCTCCATCGGCGCGGGGGATCTGGGGCAACTGCGGATCTTGGCCTTGATCGGGGTGGTGTTTTTTCTGGTGCGCGGCGCCTTCCAGTACGGCCAGGACACCCTTATGGCCAAGGCCTCTTTGCAAATGGTATTGGAATTGCGGCAACGGCTCTACGCCCATTTGCAGGGGTTGGATGTGGACTACTTTTCCGGCAGCCGCACCGGCGACCTGGTCTACCGCCTCACCGGCGATCTGGATCGGGTGGGCGAAGTGGTGCAGCGCTTTTTCCACCGCTTCATCCCCAGCGTGCTCACCATCTTGGCGGTAGTGGCCTACCTGTTCTACCTCAACGGCATCCTCACCTTGACCACCCTGGTGATTGCCCCCCTGATGGGCGCCTTGATCAGTTGGTTTGGGGAGCGGCTGCTGCTGCGCTCCCGCCTTAACCAGGAGAGCATGGCCGACCTGTCCTCCCTTCTGACGGAAGCCTTTGCCGGCATCAGCCTCACCCGCGCCTTTGCTGCCGAGGACTACGAGATCCGCCGCTTCAGCGCCATGGCCGAGAACAACCGCCTGGCCCGCTTCCAAACCGAACAGGTTAAAGCTATCCAAGACCCGGTGGTGGGCTTTCTGTACGCCATGAGCGTGTTGGGGGTGTTTTGGGTGGGGGGCTGGCAGATTAGCAAGGGCAACCTGACCGGCAGCCAGTTTCTTGGCTTTATTGCCGGGGTCGCCATGCTGATCGACCCCATTGTCCACATCACCAACAACTACAGCGAGCTGAAACAGGGGGAAGCCTCGGTGGAGCGGATCTTCGAGCTCTTGGATACCCGCTCCCGCGTGCGGGAGCTGCCCGGCGCCCGCCCCATGCCGCCCATTGAAGGCTGGGTGGAGTTCGAGCAGGTTTCCTTTGCCTACAAACCAGATCAGCCGGTGCTCAAACAGATCAGCTTCCAGGTGGCCCCCGGCGAGATTGTCGCCCTGGTGGGATCCTCCGGCGCCGGCAAATCCACCCTGGTCAACCTGATCCCGCGCTTCTACGATCCCCAGGAAGGCTGCATCCGCATCGACGGCATCGACATCCGCACCGTCACCCTCAAGAGCTTGCGCCGCCAGATCGGCATCGTGCCCCAGGAGATTACCCTGTTTTCCGGCACCATCGCCAGCAACATCGCCTACGGCCAAGAGGACTTTGACCTGGAAGCAGTGCGGCAGGCGGCCCGCGTGGCCAACATCGACAGTTTCATCGAGAGCCTGCCCGATGGCTACGCCACCCGTGTTGGAGAACGCGGAGTTACCCTCTCCGGCGGCCAGCGGCAGCGGTTGGCCATTGCCCGCGCCGTGTTGCTCAACCCCAAGATCTTGATCCTGGACGAGGCCACCTCTGCTTTGGATAACGAGTCTGAGGCCTTGGTGCAGGAAGCTCTGCAGCGGTTGATGCAGCGCTGCACGGTTTTTGTGATCGCCCACCGCCTTTCTACGGTGCGCAGCGCCCATCGCATTTTCGTCCTCGAGCAGGGGCAACTGTTGGAGGAGGGCAATCATCGCGAGTTGCTGAGCAAGGGGGGGCGCTACGCCCAGTTCCACTGGCGCCAGTTCCAGTAGCTTCTACAGCCCCCACGCTTGCCGGAAGGGGCGATAGAACGCCGGATCTGGGGGGGCGCCCCCCGCAACTCCACAGATGGCCGCCGCAAACTCCACCGCCCGTTGCAGCAACACCGCCTCCGGCCATCCTTGCAGCAGGCCCAGGATGGCCACCGCGCTAAACCCATCCCCTGCCCCCACCGTATCCACCAGCCGCGGCACCGGCACCGGCTCCCCCCGATACACCCCCCTACCGGTGAACAGGAATGCACCTGCCGCCCCCAGCGTTAGGAACAAGCCCCTCAGGTTCAACCGCGCCCGCAAGGCCTGCCCCTGTTCCTCCACCTTGCCGGCGGGGATGCTTTCTAACTGCACCACCTGCTCCAGCTCCTCTTGGTTCAGCTTCAGCCAAGCGCAGGTGCGCAGCATTTCCCGGACGGGGCCTGGGCGCCACCAGGGATCCCGCAGATTGAGGTCCAAAAACACCGGACAGCCCAAAGTGGGAAGGGTCTCCTGAAAATGGCGATGGGCTGCTTCTCGACGCGCCGCCAAGCTGCCCCGGTAGATCAGGCTGGGGCGGAGGGCTTGCAGAGCTGCCCTGTCCAACTGGATGTAGTCGTAGGCTTGGTCGGGCAAGATGGCGAAGGTCGGAATCCCCTCCCCATCCAGCGTGACCCGGACTTGGCCGGTGGGGTGAAGCGGATCCCGCTGCAGCCCTTCCAGACGCAGCCCCTGCCGCCGCAGCGCCGCCAACAACTGTTCTGCCGCCTCATCTTGGCCGACGCGGCTGAGCAAGACGGGATCGGATCCTAGCCCTTTGAGGTTCCAAGCCACATTCAAAGCCGCACCGCCCAGCACCACCTTGTCTGGGAAACAATCGAAAAGGGTCTCCCCCACAATCAGGGGGAGGCCAGAGGTCACTCCGAGGGAAGCCATCCTGGCCTCTCAGGCAGCAGTCGAGCCGTGCTGCTCCAAAATTTGCCGGTAAGTGTTGCTGCGGAACCAGCGCTCAATTTCCCGAGCTCGCAGCACCGGCAGCGGGTGGGTGCGCCCAATGGTCTGCATCTGCTTCAGCTCAAGCTGCCAGAGATCGTCGTCCAGCTCCTCGTAGGTGCGGGCCTGCTCCAGAAAAGCATCCACATTGAGCTTGGCGGCCAACTGCGGCGAGCCGCCGCACAGCTTCATTAGCACCGAGATCACCGTTCTTGCGTCCTGGGTAACCAGCAGCGCCGCCCGGTCGCAGGTAAACTCGGCACAGCGCAGCCAGTGCAGCAGTTGATCTTGCAGCGCTTGATAGAAGAGCCCACCGAAGGGGAGCAAACTGGTCGAGAGCATGAGAAGGTTGGCCATCGTCAAGTAGACGCCGTGGTTGCACTTGAGGTGGCCCAGCTCGTGGGCGATCACGGCTTGAATTTCCGGCGGCTCCAGCAAGTCCAGCAGGGAGCTGTGCAGGACGATAAAGGGCTTTTTCCCCTGCATGGCAAAAGTGTAAGCGTTGGGCACGGGATTTTGGCGCACGTAGAGCTGGGGCACTTCCAGATCTAGAATGCGACAGGCCTGCACCAGAAGCTGGTGAATTTCCGGCAACTGGTGCTCGTTGATTTGAATGCTCGAGGCGATGTTATCCAGATAAAAGATCTCCCCTGCCGTCGAGCCGAGCAAATTCTGAATCAGCAGGCCCAGCCCCGGCACCTGCTGCAGAGAGCGGGTTGCCTGCAGATCCACAGGATGGCGAAAATGGTCAGCCCGCAGGCCCAACAGGATGCGGGGCTGGCGGGGAAGGGTTGGCGTGGATGGTGTAGAGGACATAGGAGGCCGTAGAAAAACGCTTAGGGTCGCAACTCGTAGGGCACAAACTGAGGCAGGCGGTTTAACAAAAATAGCCGCTCCGGCGGGGGATCCGGCAGCACCGGCTGATAGGAAAACCCCAGGGGATCCTCCCCAAAAGGGATCTGCCAATAAACGACATGATTCCCGATGCACGGTCCACCGGTAACCAGCCGCCCATTATCGGCGATAGAGCCGCTGCTGGCTCTCCGCCGAGTCTAGGGTCTTCTGTAGCCGTCGCGCCAAATCCGCCGGTTGAGAAGTGGCGTAGGCCTCTGCATCCACCGGCGTCACTGTCGACGGCAGTTGCCCATTGAGAAGAGTATGGGCTGGCAGAGGAGCCACCAAGGGATCCGGAGTGGGAGGAGCAGGGATCTCCAAACCGACCTGGGGCTGGGAGCTGCTGGCCTGCAGCAAAATCTCCTCCAGACGTTGCTGCACCAGACGCAGATGGGCAGAGGCAGCGGGAGTGGGCAGGGTGAAAACCGGTTCGTCCCCCACCCGCAACTCCCCTTGGGCAAAGCTCAGGTCGCTCCCAGAAGTGCCGCTCAAGAGAAAAATCGTTGCCCATCTCGCCGCCGCCTGGTTTAGCATCGTTGCTTGCCCTTTGGCGCTCTTGTGCCCCTGAACACCTATCTAGGGTTTTGCCGATCTTTATGCGGGACCTCCCGATCTTAGCCGCTACCCTGGAAACATCCCTTCTGGTCATGGGCTGAGCCACCTTGTCGTCGTTTTGAGGTCGTCATGCGGATCCCGACTTCCACCTATCGCATTCAGTTTCACGCTGGATTTGACTTCGAGGCAGCGCGGCAAATTGTCCCCTACCTGAAGTTGCTGGGCATCAGCGATCTATATGCTTCCCCCATCTTTCAGGCCCGCAAGGGCAGCACCCATGGCTACGACGTCGTGGATCCCAGGCAGATCAACGTGGAGTTAGGGGGGAGTGAAAAGTTTGAACTCTTGTGGGAAACCCTCAACCAGCAGGGAATCGGCTGGATCCAAGACATCGTGCCCAACCACATGGCCTACGACGGCCAAAACCAAATGCTGATGGATGTTTTGGAAAGCGGGCCTAACTCAGACTTTATCGACTACTTTGACGTGAATTGGGATCACTCCTATCTGGGGATCAAGGGCAGAATCCTTGCTCCCTTCCTGGGCGACTTCTACAACAAGTGCCTGGAGTCAGGCCAGATTCAGCTACGCTATGATGCCGACGGCCTGAGCATTAACTACTACAACTTAAGATTTCCTCTCAATATTGACACCTATGCCGATGTTTTTACCTATAACCTGGGCAAGTTGCGGCGGAAACTAGGGCGCAGCCACCCCGACTATGTCAAACTACTCGGGATCCTCTTCAGCCTCAAGTTTATTCCTAGCAAAGAGGATCTCCTAGAGCGCACGGATCAAATTAGCTTTGCCAAGCACTCCCTCTGGGAGCTCTACACCTCTAGCCCGCATATTCAAAGCTTCTTTGACGAGAACATCGCCATCTTCAACGGCAAGCCCGGGGATCCCTCCAGCTTTGACTTGTTGGACAGCCTTTTGGCACGGCAAAACTTTCGCCTCTCCTTTTGGAAGGTGGGTGCTGAGGAGATTAATTATCGTCGTTTTTTTACCATCAACGATCTGATCTCGCTGCGGATGGAAGATCGCGAAGTATTTCGCAAAACGCATCAGCTCATTCTCAAGCTCGCAGAACAGGGGCGCTTCACAGGTTTACGCATCGACCACATCGATGGCCTATTTAACCCAGAGGAGTATCTCCACCGTCTGCGAGAACGCTGTCCAGATCTCTACATTGTGGTAGAAAAAATACTAGAAGCTAATGAGAAGCTACCTCAGCAATGGCCAGTTCAAGGCACAACGGGTTACGACTTTTTAGCTAAGCTTAATGGCATCTTTTGCCAATCGGAGAATGCAGAAGCCTTCAGTGCTCTTTATCAAGATTTCACCAACCTGCAACAGTCACCAGAACAGGTTATCGAAGATAAAAAACGGCTGATTATCGAGCGCA
Source organism: Thermostichus sp. OS-CIW-20 (assembly GCF_054061455.1). Taxonomy (NCBI): domain Bacteria; kingdom Bacillati; phylum Cyanobacteriota; class Cyanophyceae; order Thermostichales; family Thermostichaceae; genus Thermostichus; species Thermostichus sp. OS-CIW-20. The sequence goes on along the minus strand of NZ_JBSSEF010000003.1, from coordinate 2,515 downwards.
ACCTGGCAGGGGACATGGACAACCTTGCTTTTTTGCTCAAGCAGATTACCAGCCATCACCGCTATGCCAATGACTTCACCCTCTACAGCTTGCGCCGAGCCTTGGCAGAGGTTTTGGTGTGTTTCCCAGTTTACCGAGTCTACATCCACGAAGGGATCCTCAGCTCAGAAGGTCAACAGGCCGTCCGCCAAGCTGTAGAGAAAGCTAAGGAGAACCTGCCCATTTTGGTTAACGAGCTGAATTTCCTGCAGCGCTTTCTCTGCCTTGAGTTCCCCGAAAACGTCTCAGAGGAAGAGAAAAACGAGCAAATCTACTTTGCCATGCGGCTGCAACAGTTGGCTGGCCCTCTCATGGCCAAAGGGGTAGAGGATACGGCCTTCTACGTTTACAACAGGCTGCTATCCCTGAACGAAGTAGGTGGGGATCTATATCGTTTTGGCATTTCTGTCCAAGAGTTCCATCGCTTTAACCAAGAACGAGCAGCCCAGTGGCCCTTCTCAATGAATGCTTCCTCCACCCATGACACCAAACGCGGCGAGGATGTGCGGGCCCGCCTGAATGTGCTCTCGGAACTCCCCGCTGAATGGGAGAAGCACATTAAACTCTGGCATGAGTTGAATCTTGGCTACAAAGTTCGCAGCAAGCAAGCGAAGCGTTCGGAGCTGCCCGATCGCAACGACGAGTATTTTCTTTATCAGACTTTGATCGGCTCCTATCCTTTTCAACCAGAGGAAGTTCCTACCTTTATCCAGCGAGTTAAAGACTACGCCATTAAAGCAGTTCGGGAAGCTAAGGTTCATACTGCTTGGCTTCGCCCCGATACCGAATACGAAGAAGCTACCCTTGCTTTCATCGATCAGATCCTGCGGCCCTCAAGCCCCTTCTTGGAGTCTTTCCTGCCCTTTCAGCGCAAAATTGCCCACTTTGGCATCTTTAACTCTCTCTCTCAAACCCTGCTGAAGCTCACCAGCCCTGGGATCCCGGATATCTACCAGGGCACGGAGCTGTGGGATCTCAGCATGGTCGATCCCGACAATCGTCGGCCTGTGGACTTTTCCCGCCGCCTGGCTTACCTCGAAGAAATTCAACGGCGAATCAAGCAGGATCCCCTGCAACTTATCCAAGATCTTCTGCTTCACCGCCACGACGGCCGCATTAAGCTGTTTCTCATCCATCAGGTGCTAAAGGCCCGTCAGGAACAGCCGCAGCTATTTCTGGAAGGCAGTTATATTCCCCTGCAGGTGAGCGGCTCCTATGCCAACCATGTCATTGCTTTTGCCCGTCAGCACGACAAACAAGTCGTCCTGGTGGTGGCGCCCCGCTTCCTAACCTCCCTAATTTACCAGACGCAGGATCCCTTGGGGGACGCTGTTTGGAAAGACACAGAAATTCAGCTGCCGCGCTGGAAGCGGCTGGAGTGGGTCAATGGCCTCACCCAAGAAGGGATCCCTGCCGGCGACACCTTGTCGGTGGGCGCCGTCCTCAAGTCTTTTCCCGTGGCTCTACTGTGGGGGCAATCTCGCTGAGGAACCTAGGGAGCCGCTGCTGCGGCAGGAGTCAGGGCCTGGAAGTTGACAATGCGGGCAAACTCTTGGGGATCGAGGCTGGCCCCTCCCACCAGTACACCGTCAATCTGCGGCTGGGCCATCAGCTCGTCGATGTTGCTGGCTTTGACCGAGCCACCGTAGAGGATGGGCAGGTGGTCGGCGCCCAGATGCTGGCGGATAAGGCCGATGACGCGGTTGGCCTCGGCGGCTGCACAGGTTTTCCCCGTGCCAATGGCCCAGATTGGCTCGTAGGCAATCACGAGGTTGCGCAGATCGATCCCCGGCAAGGCGCGATCCAACTGTCCCACAATCCAAGACTCGGTCAGGCCTTGCTCCCGCTGTTGCAAGCTTTCCCCCACACAGAGGATGGGGGTGAGCCCGTGCCGCTGGGCCGCGGCCAAGCGCCGGTTGACGGTTTCATCGGTTTCGCCAAAGTACTGCCGCCGTTCGCTGTGGCCGACGATAACGTAGCGCACCCCCAGCTCTGCCAGCATGGGGCCGGAGATCTCTCCCGTAAACGCCCCTTGATCCTCCCAGTGCAGGTTCTGGGCTCCCACAGCCATGCCGGATCCCCGCGTTTCTTCTACCACCACGGCCAGGTCTGTGAAGGGCACGCAGAGAATGATCTGCCGCTGCGGCCTCACCCCTGCAGACGAGGCTTGCAGGGCTGGACGAAACTCGCGCAGAAACTGGCGAGCCTCAGCCTGAGTCTTGTGCATTTTCCAGTTGCCGGCAATGAGGATGGGGCGCAAGATGGATCCTCCCTAAGCGACACAACGATGTAGTCAACCGCTGGGATCCCGAGCCTGGGGGATCCCGAGCTTTTTTCGTATGTCACAGTGTATCAGCAAGAGGTTTCAGAAGAGGGCGAGGGAGCATGACTCTAGTCAATGATATGCTGGACTATACTGAAAATAATGCCCAGTATGTTCAGTATGGCTGCTTGGTATGGCTAGGTATGTAAAACC